>NZ_ALIY01000202.1:0-11932 GCF_000283035.1 Actinomyces sp. ICM58 | reverse complement strand
CGCCCACCTGACCGCGCTGCGACGCACGCGCGTCGGCGGCTTCCCGCTCGATGACGCGCTCACCCTGGACGAGCTCACCCGCGCCGTGGAAAACACACCGACGGGGGAGGGCGAGGAACCGGTGCTCCCCCTGATTCCTCTGGGGCGCGCCGCGCTCGACATGTTTCCGGCGCTGGCCCTGACCGAGGCCGAGGCCGGGGCGTTGAGCCACGGGCAGGCCCCCAGGCGCTGCCGCGGTGAGTTGGCGCAGTGGGCGGCCGAGGTCGGCTACGCCCCGCAGGCCGCGCCCGAGGAGGAAGCCGCGCCGATCGCCGCCGTCGCGCCCGACGGCACTGTCCTGGGCCTGCTTCGCATTGATGCCGCTCGCCTGCGTACCGTCCTGGTTTTCTAGAAAGATACTCATGAACGTTTGGTATTCCCTCTCTGACATTCCCGGCAACGAGGCCAGTGTCGTCACCATCGGTAACTTCGACGGCATGCACAACGGGCACAAGAAGGTCGTCTCCACCTGCATCGAGCGAGCCCACAAGCTCGGCGTCGACGCCGTGGCCATCACCTTCGACCCTCACCCCATTCAGGTACACAAGCCCGAGGTGGGTCTCCAGCTGATCTCCCCGCTGCGCGACCGCCTGGACGCGATGGCTGCCGCTGGCCTGGACGCCACCCTCGTCGCCCACTACGACGCCAGCGTCTACAGCCTCGAAGCCGAGGAATTCGTGTACGAATACCTGGTCGAGCGCTGCGGTGCGCGCGAGGTCGTCGTCGGCGAAGACTTCCGTTTCGGACGCGGCAATGCGGGCACGATCGACACGCTGCGCGAGCTGGGGAGCCGCTACGGTTTCGGCGTCATCACCGTCACCGACATTGAGGCTCCCGAGGGACGCCGCTGGTCCTCGTCCTGGGTGCGCGAGCTCCTGGCAGCCGGCGACGTCGCAGGCGCAGCCCGCGTCCTCGGCCATCTCCACCGCATCCGCGGCACCGTCTGCCACGGCTTCAAGCGCGGACGCACCCTCGGATTCCCGACCGCAAACCTGTCCGAGGACGTCGAAGGCGTCATCCCCGCCGACGGCGTGTACGCCGGCTGGGTCGTGCGAGCCGTGCCCGGCACCCAATCCGCCGAGTTCCTCCCCGCCGCTATCTCCGTGGGCACGAATCCCCAGTTCAACGGAGAACAACGCACCGTCGAAGCTCACGTCCTGGGCCGCTCGGACCTCAACCTGTACGGTGAACGTATCGCGGTCACCTTCGTGTCGCGCATCCGCCCCATGCTCTCCTTCGACTCCCTTGACGGGCTGCTCACCCAGATGGATGACGACCTGCGACAGACCGCCTCCGTCCTCGGCATCGGTGTCACCGGGCGCGTCGACCCGGACTCCGTCACCGCCCGCTAGGTGCCGCCTTCCGGATCCCGGCCTCGGCGCCGGCCGTCGACGAGCGTCCGTGCAGGTGGCGGGGGAGGGGAGCGGGCCTCTTTCCTGCCCGACAGAATCGTTACCTTCGTCGCTCACGCGCGATCTCGCATCCCGGACGTGCTACTGTAGAAAAGCCGTCGATCGGCCGCGGACTGTCAGCATCCGGGACAAGCCCGGGTGCCCCGCGCAACGAATACAAAGGAGAAGCCTGTGCCGCTGAGCAAGGACGTCAAGGACCAGATCATCGCCGAGTACGCGACCCACGAGGGCGACACCGGTTCCCCCGAGGTGCAGATCGCGCTGCTGACCCGCCGCATCAAGGATCTGACCGAGCACTTCAAGACCCACACGCACGACCACCACTCCCGTCGTGGCCTGCTGCTGCTGGTCGGCCGTCGTCGCCGCCTGCTGGGTTACCTGGCTGACATCGACATCGAGCGTTACCGCTCGCTCATCGAGCGCCTCGGCCTGCGCCGCTGATTTTGGGCCGGCCCGCCTCCCGTAGCGGAGACGGGCCGGTTTTCACACGCCCACCTCGGGCAAACCGTAATTTTTCGCGCGAAAACCGCCGGTTTTCGACAGTGGCCTCCGGAGCGTTGATCCGTGGGCTTCGATCGAAGGCCGAAGTGGAGCGCGACACCACCAACCCAAGGAGAAACGCCCCATGATGGAAGGCTCCGACATCGTCGCCGCAGAGGCGATTATCGACAACGGCCGTTTCGGCAAGCGCACCGTGCGCTTCGAGACCGGCCGTCTCGCCAAGCAGGCCGCCGGCTCCGCGCTGGCCTACCTGGACGATTCCACCACCGTTCTGTCCGCCACCACGGTCGGCAAGAACCCCAAGGACCAGTTCGACTTCTTCCCGCTGACCGTCGACGTCGAAGAGCGTCAGTACGCCGCGGGTCGCATCCCCGGTTCCTTCTTCCGCCGCGAAGGCCGCGCGGGCACCGAGGCCATCCTGGCCGCGCGCCTCATCGACCGTCCGCTGCGCCCCGGCTTCGTCAAGGGCCTGCGTAACGAGGTTCAGGTCGTCGAGACCATCCTCACGATCGACCCGGACGACGCCTACGACGTCCTGGCGATCAACGCAGCGTCCATGTCCACCCAGATCGCCGGCCTGCCCTTCACGGGCCCGATCGGCGGCACCCGCCTGGCGCTCATCGACGGCCAGTGGGTCGCGTTCCCGCGCTGGAGCGAGCTTGAGCGTTCCGTGTTCAACATCGTCGTCGCGGGCCGCATCGTCACGAAGGAAGACGGTTCCGAAGACGTCGCGATCATGATGGTCGAGGCCGGCGGCGGCAAGAATGAGTGGGAGCTCATCCAGGCCGGCGCCACCGCCCCCACCGAAGACGTCGTCGCCGACGGCCTCGAGGCCGCTAAGCCGTTCATCAAGGCCCTGTGCGAGGCCCAGCTCAAGGTGGCCGAGAAGGCCTCCAAGGAGACGGCGGAGTTCCCGCTGTTCCTGGACTACACCGACGAGGAGTACGCGGCGGTCGCGGAATACGCCGCCGAGAAGGTCGCCCAGGCCCTGCTCACCGAGGGCAAGCTTGCCCGCGACCAGGCCGTCGACGCCGTCAAGGAAGAAATGCTTGGCGCCCTGGCCGAGCGCTTCCCCGAGTCGGAGAAGGCCCTGAAGGCCGCGTTCCGTTCGCTCGAGAAGGCCACGATCCGTAACCGCACCCTGCGCGAAGAGATCCGCATGGACGGGCGCACCCCGCGCCAGATCCGTTCCCTGTCCGCCGAGGTCGAGGTCCTGCCCCGCGTGCACGGCTCCGCCCTCTTCCAGCGCGGTGAGACCCAGATCCTGGGCGTGACCACCCTGGCGATGCTGCGCATGGAGCAGCAGATCGACAACCTGTCGCCCGTCAACTCCAAGCGCTACATGCACCAGTACAACTTCGCCCCCTTCTCCACGGGCGAGGTCGGCCGCGTCGGCTCCCCGAAGCGCCGCGAGATCGGCCACGGTGACCTGGCCGAGCGCGCCCTGGTTCCCGTCCTGCCCTCCCGCGATGAGTTCCCTTACGCGATCCGTCAGGTCTCCGAGACCATGGGCTCCAACGGCTCCTCGTCGATGGGCTCCGTGTGCGCCTCGACCCTGTCCCTCCTCCAGGCTGGCGTGCCGCTGCGCGCCCCCGTCGCGGGCATCGCGATGGGCCTCATGACCGGCGAGGTCGACGGCCAGTTCAAGGCCGTCACCCTGACCGACATCCTGGGCGCCGAGGACGGCTTCGGCGACATGGACTTCAAGGTTGCTGGCACCCGTGACTTCATCACGGCCCTGCAGCTGGACACCAAGCTCGACGGCATCGACTCCCAGGTGCTGCGCGGCGCGCTGGCCCAGGCCCGCGACGCCCGCCTGGCGATCCTCGACCTGATCAACCAGGCCATCGACGGCCCCGATGAGATGAGCCCGAACGCTCCTCGCATCATCACCGTCAAGGTCCCCGTCGACAAGATCGGCGAGGTCATCGGCCCCAAGGGCAAGATGATCAACCAGATCCAGGACGAGACCGGCGCTGACGTCACCATCGAGGACGACGGCACCGTCTACATCGCCTCCTCCGACGGCGCCTCCGCCGAGGCCGCCCGCACGATGGTCAACCAGATCGCGAACCCGCAGATGCCCGAGGTCGGCGAGCGCTTCGTCGGCACGGTTGTCAAGACCACGTCGTTTGGCGCCTTCGTGTCGCTCACCCCCGGCAAGGACGGCCTGCTGCACATCTCGCAGGTCCGTCGCCTCGTGGGCGGCAAGCGCATCGACTCCGTGGACGACGTCCTGCAGGTCGGCCAGCAGGTCGAGGTCGAGATCAACGAGATCGGCGACCGCGGCAAGCTGAGCCTGCAC
Organism: Actinomyces sp. ICM58; assembly: GCF_000283035.1. NCBI lineage: Bacteria > Bacillati > Actinomycetota > Actinomycetes > Actinomycetales > Actinomycetaceae > Actinomyces > Actinomyces sp. ICM58. The sequence continues at coordinate 7,675 of NZ_ALIY01000202.1, read as the reverse complement.
GCCGTCATCGACGGCGAGGCCGGCGAACTCGAGGTCCCCGAGGGCGAGTCGGCAGAGCCGCGCCGCGAGCGTCGCGATCGCTCCGAGCGCCGCGAGCGTCGTCCCCGTACCCGCACCCGTCGTCGCCGCGACGACGAGCGCGAGGAAGGCGCTTCCGAGGAGTGAGTAGCTCCCGCTAGCTGACGGACCGGTGGCCGGGACGGGGCGCGTGCTCCACCCGGCCACCGGCCCTATTACCGCTACACTGTGAACGTTTCATGCTCATCCACGCGCTGGGAACCGATGAGGAGAAGAATGACACCGAAGCCGCTGCCGCTCGACGTGGCGGGCCTGTCCATCGAGGACGGCGACACGCGCATTGATCGCACCATCCTGGGATGCGGCACGCGCGTCCTGACCCAGACGATCCCCGCGACTAAGAGCGTCGGCATCTCACTGTGGGTGCCCGTGGGCTCTCGCGACGAGGGAGAGCGCACAGCGGGTTCGACCCACTTCCTCGAGCATCTCCTCTTTAAGGGCACGAACAAGCGCACCGCCCTGGACATCGCGGTCGCCTTCGACAGCGTCGGCGGCGAATCGAACGCGGAGACGGCGCGCGAGCACACCGCCTACTGGGCGCGCGTGCGCGACGCCGACCTGAATATGGCGATCGAGACCCTGACCGACATGGTCACCGACTCGCGTTTGGGCGAGGAGGATTTCGCGATGGAGCGCGGCGTCATCCTCGACGAGCTCGCGATGGGGGAGGACTCGCCCACGGAAACCGTCCACGAGGCCTTCCAGCTGGCAGTCCACGGTGACCGGCCCATCGGCCGCCCCGTCGGCGGCACCTCCCAGGCGATCACCGCCGTAGGCCGCTTAGATGTCTGGGAGCACTACCAGGCCCACTATGGTCCCTCCTCTCTGATTGTCGCCGCCGCCGGCCATGTCGACCACGCCCATGTTGTCGAGCGTGTCCAGGCTGCCCTGGAGGCATCCCCCTGGGATCACGTGAGCGCGGCCGCCCCCCGGCCTCGTCGATCGACGAGCGCGACGCCCATCGTCGACCACGAGAAGGACATCACTCGACGCCGCGACGTCACCCAGGCGCACGTCCTCATTGGCTGCGAAGGCCTGTCGGCCACCGACCCCCTCGGCCCCACGATGAGCGTCCTGCTGTCGATCCTGGGCGGCTCCATGTCTTCGCGCCTCTTCCAGGAGGTGCGAGAAAAGCGCGGCCTGGCCTACACGACCTACGCCTTCGATGTCGCTTACTCCGATACGGGCACCTTCGGCATGTACGCGGGCTGCAGCCCCGACAGGGTCGACGAGGTCGAGGCCATCATGCGCGCGCAGCTGGAGGAACTGGCCGCTGGAGGCCCGACCGAAGAGGAGATGACGCGCGTGCGCGGACAGGTGCGAGGCGGCGTCGTCCTGGGCCTTGAGGATAACTGGTCGCGGATGATGCGCCTGGGTCGCTCGGAGATCATCGGCCGCTACCGTCCCATCGACGAGTCCCTGGCCGAGTTCGACGCGGTGGACGCCGCCGACGTGCGGGCCCTGGCCTCCTCCCTCCTCGCCAAGCTGGACTGCCGAGCGCTGGTCCTGCCCCAGGAATAAGACAACGACACGAGGGGGCGGCCCCAGCGCAGGCCCCTGATGACTACAACACACTCGCACTAGGAGACAGACATGATTCGCGTGGCAGTGACCGGAGCCAAGGGCCGCATGGGCTCGACCGTCGTGGCGGCCGTTAATGGAGCCCCTGACATGGAGGTCGTCGCTCAGCTCGACGCGGGCGACCCCATTACCGCCGAGAGCCTGCGCGGCGCCTCGGTCGCCGTGGACTTCTCGGTGCCCGCCGTCACGGAGGCGAACGTGCATGCGCTCCTGGACGCGGGAGTCGACGTCGTCGTCGGGACCACCGGCTGGACTGAGGAGTCCTACGCGCGCGTGCGTGAGCACGCCGAGGCAGCCGGACGCGCGGTCCTGATCGCTCCGAACTTCGCGATGGGGGCTGTCCTGGCCATGAAGTTCGCGGCCATGGCCGCCCCCTACTTCGAGTCCGCCGAGGTCATCGAGATGCACCACCCGGGCAAGGTGGACGCCCCCTCGGGCACCGCGGTCGCGACCGCGCGAGGCATCGCGAAGGCGCGCGCCGAGGCAGGCCTGGGGCAGATGCCCGACGCGACGCAGACGGACGAGCTGGGCAGCCGCGGTGGACGCGTCGAGGGCATCCCCGTGCACGCCGTGCGCTTGCGGGGCCTGACCGCCTCCGAGGAGATCCTCCTGGGCAACGAGGGCGAGCAGCTGGTTATCCGCACGGACTCCTTCGACCGCGTGTCCTTCATGCCCGGCGTGCTCCTGGGCGTGCGCCGCGTGAGTGGCCGCACCGGCCTGACGATCGGCCTCGACCAGGTCATGGGCCTGTGAGTGCATCCCCCGACCGATCGGTGAGGCCCGCTCAGCGCGGCGACGAAGGCGCCATCGCGCGCCTGCAGCTGAGCGCCTGGCGCGTCCTCATAGGAGGGGATGCGCTTGAGGCCCAGGGCATCACCGAGGACATGCTCTCTCGCCGGTGGGAGGTGGCCTTGACTGAACCCCGCCCAGCCGGCAGCGCGGCCCTGATCGCGCTGCACGCCAACACGATCGTCGGATTCGCCTTGGCCGGGCCCGACGAGGCTGGGGCGGGCTCCGCCGAATCGGAGCCGGGTGAGACGGATGGGGGACAGGCCACGCAGGTCTACGAGCTCGTCGTGGACCCGGACTTTCGGCGTGCCGGACACGCCTCGCGCCTCCTGGCGGCCATCGCCGACCTGACGAGCGGGCAGCTGCGCGTGTGGGTCGGCGCGGATGACGAGGAGCGCCAACGCTTCTATTCCTCCGCTGGATTCGCCCCCTCGGGGGCGGTTCGCGCGATCGGCGGCCAGACCCAGCACATGTGGTGGGCGCAGCGCGACTAAGGGCCCACGGGGGAGCGCGCGGTGGTGCGCCTGACGCAGCGTGGACGCCCGGGAACTGGCAGGGGGAGGCTCAGGCAGCCCTGGGTGCGTAAGATGGGGATATGACGAATATTCCTCCGCGCCGCTTCGGCTCACTGGCCGCCGCGATGGTCACCCCCATGACGGCCTCCGGCGACATTGACCTGGTCTCCGCGCAGCGCCTCGCGACTAAGCTGGTCGACGAAGGCTGCGACACGATCCTCCTGTCCGGCACGACGGGAGAGTCACCCACGACTCACCAGCCCGAAAAGAACGACCTGACGGACGCCGTGCGCGAGGCCGTGGGGGATCGCGCGTTCATCCTGTGCGGCGCCTGCTCGAACGACACTGCGCACGCGGTGCGCATCGGTGAGGGCGCTCAGGAGCACGGCGCGGACGGTCTGCTGATCGTCTCCCCGTACTACAACCGCCCCTCCCAGGAGGGCCTGCGCGCCCACGTGCGAGCCGTCACGGATGCGACCGACCTGCCCGTCATGCTCTACGACATCCCGGGCCGCACGGGCATCGCCTTCTCCGACTCGACCCTCGACATCCTCGCCCAACACCCGCGCATCCTCGGCGTCAAGGACGCCACCGGCGACGTCGAGACCGGCGTGGAGCGCATGCACCGCACCGGCCTGGAGTACTACTCCGGCGACGACGGCCTGAACTTCGCGTGGATGACGGGCGGCGCCTCCGGCTTCATCTCCGTCGTCACGCACGTGGCCTCCGCCCACTACCGCCGCATGATCGAGCTGCTCGACACCGACCAAGTGTGGGAGGCCCGCGAGCTGTCCTACTCCCTGCGCCCCCTCGTCCACGCCATTATGGGCGGCGGGCAGGGCGCCGTCATGGCCAAATACGCCCTGTGGCTTCAGGGCGTCATCGACAGCCCGGCCGTGCGCCTGCCCATGGTCGGCATCAGCGACGACGAGATCTCCGCGCTGCGCCGTGCCCTGTGCGTCGCCGGGCTCCTCTAGCGCCGCCCGTCCCCGCCCTGCGACGCGGCCCGGCCACGGCCTCGTCGACGAGACTCCTCGGCCCCCTCGCCCCCAAGTGTGAGGGGGCCGACCCGACTGGGAGAGCCCCCGATGCGGGCAAAAGCACTCTGACGTGGCAGACTGGCACTATGAAGTCTTTGTACGAGAATCTCAGCGAACCCGCGCCCCTCGAAGACGGCGCCCTGCGAGTGATCCCGCTGGGAGGCCTCGGCGAGGTCGGCCGCAACATGAACGTCCTGGAATACCGGGGCAAACTCCTGGTCGTGGACTGCGGCGTCCTCTTCCCCGAGGAAAGCCAACCCGGCGTTGACCTGATCCTCCCCGATTTCTCCTGGATCGAGGAGCGCATGGACGACGTCGTGGGCCTGGTGCTCACCCACGGTCACGAGGATCACATCGGTGCCGTCCCCTACCTGCTCAAGCTGCGCGGCGACATCCCGGTGTACGGTTCCGATCTTACCCTGGCCTTCGTCGCCCCCAAGCTGCGCGAGCATCGCCTCGCGGACCCCGGCCTGAACGTCGTCGCCGAGGGCGACCGCCTCACCGTCGGCCCCTTCGACCTCGAGTTCGTCTCCGTCACCCACTCGATCCCCGACGCGCTCGCGGTCTTCGTGCGCACGCAGGCCGGCAAGGTGCTCATCACGGGCGACTTTAAGATGGACCAGCTGCCCCTGGATCGTCGCCTCACCGACCTGCGGGCCTTCGCTCGCATGGGTGAGGAGGGCGTCGACCTGTTCATGGTGGACTCCACGAATGCGCTGGTGCCCGGATTCATCACGCCGGAGCGCGAGATCGGCCCGGTCCTGGATCAGGTGTTCGGCGAGGCGACCGGCCAGATCATCGTTGCGTCCTTCGCCTCCCACGTGCACCGCGTCCAGCAGGTCATCAACGCCGCCGCCCACCACGGGCGCCGTGTCGCCTTCGTGGGTCGCTCCATGGAGCGCAACATGCGCATCGCGGAGGAGAAGGGGTACCTGTCGATTCCCGAGGGCGTCATTGTGGATCTGAAGGACATTGGCGAGCTGGCGCCCTCCCAGCGCGTCTACATGGCCACCGGTTCGCAGGGCGAGCCGATGGCGGCCCTGTCGCGCATGTCGGTCGGCTCGCACCGCTCAGTTCGAATTGAGCCGGGTGACATGGTCGTCCTGGCTTCCTCGCTGATCCCCGGCAACGAAAACTCCGTGTATCGCGTCATCAACGACTTGACCCGCCTGGGTGCGCGCGTCGTGTCGAAGGAGAACGCGAAGGTGCACGTATCCGGCCATGCGAGCGCCGGCGAGCTCATCTACTGCTACAACATCGTTCAGCCCAAGAATGTCATGCCGATCCACGGCGAGGTGCGTCACCTGGTGGGCAACGGGCAGCTGGCCGTCAAGACCGGCATCGACCCGCAGAACGTTGTCCTGGCCGAGGATGGCGTGACCGTCGACCTCAAGGATGGCGTCGCGCGTGTGTCGGGCGTCGTGCCCTGCGAATACGTGTACGTCGATGGTCGTTCGATCGGCGAGATTTCCGAGGACGAGCTGGCGACGCGCCGCACCCTGGGGTCGGAGGGTTTCATCTCCATCTTCGCGGTCGTCGAGCACGACTCCGGCATGGTGCTGGCCGGGCCGGAGATCCGCGCGATCGGTATGGCCGAGGACGATTCGGTGTTCGAGGAGATCCTGCCCGACGTCGCCAAGGCCCTGAAGGATGCGGCGGCTCCCGGCGGCCAGGACCCCTACGTTCTGCAGCAGGCGATGCGCCGCGTCATTGGGCGCTGGGTTGCGCGGCGCCTGCGTCGCCGTCCTATGATCGTTCCGGTGGTCACCGAGCAGTAGCTCGCCGCCATTGACGAGGCCGTGGCTGCCCTCGGGGGAGCGCGGATAACAGGGAAGGAAAGTCTGTGTCGGGTCGTTTCATTTCGACGCACTCTGTTGCTCTGGTGCTACCGATGCACATCGCGTACATGCCGGATCGCGGGGGTTCCGTGCACGCCGACGCCGCCAGCTCGCGGCCCGGCGGCGGTTTTACGACCCTGTGTGCGGCGGCCGCCATGGGCGTTCCGGCCGCGGCCGCATCGCCCCTGGGCACGGGCCCAAACTCCTTTGCTGTGCGCCAGCAGCTCGTCGAGGCCGGCGTCGAGGTCCTGACCCCCGAACTGGTCGGTGACATCGGCGTCGTCATTCAGCTGATCGACGAGGACGGGACGATGCGATCGGTCGTCACTGCCGGGGTCGAGTCCGAGCCCTCGCGCTCCGCCCTCGAGTGCATCGAGCTGTGCGAGGGGGACGTGGTCCACGTGGCCGCCTCCGACATGACGAACGCGCACGCGGCCGTCGAGCTGAGCGAGTGGGCGGCCGCCCTACCGCCCTTCGTCACGCTGGTTGTCTCCGTGTCGCCTGCGGTCGCCCAGGTGCCCGTCGAGGCCTGGGAGACAATCTTCCCGCGAGCCGATGTCGTCACGATGAACAGCTGGGAGGCCGCTGCCCTGGCCGGCATCCTCGACGCGAACCGTCACGGCTCCACGATCCGCTCCTACCTGCGTCCCGACGCGGCCACCGTGCGCCGCTCGGGCGATCAGGGCTGCGAGCTCCAGACCAGCGCGGATGGCCCCATCATCCACATTCCTGCCTTCGGCGTGCGCGTCGCCGACACCGCGGGCGTGGGGGACACCCACATCGCGGAGATGTGCGCCGGCATCCTTGTGGGCTACGACCTGGAGACCGCCTGCCTCATGGCGAATGCGGGAGCCGCCCTGGCCGTCTCCCACGAGTCCGCGCTGCCCGTGCCCACCCGAGCCCAGGTGGAAAACGTGCTCGAAACCGGCGTTGTTACGAACATCTTGCACTGAGCCCGCGCGGCGCGCCTCCTGCCCGGGAGGGGAGTGGACGATATCGTGGAGCAATCATGGCACAATCGTCTCCACGCTCCTCCTCCGGTAAAGCCCCCGCGCGCCCGCGCACCAAGGCCGGCTCCTCTCAGGCCGGCACCCCCAAGGGCTCGTCCTCACGCGCGTCGGGTGCTCCCGAGCCCACCCAGCCCGGCTTCCTGGCTCGTTTCTTCGCAGCCGTCGCGCGCGCGGGAGTCGGCGCCGCGCGCGCCTGGAAAGCCACGGATCCTCAGGTCAAGCGCGACGCCGCGGCCTTCGTCGCCGTCGCCGCATCGATCGTTATCGCCCTGCGCGAGTGGTTCCAGATTTCCGGCGAGGCCGGGGACGCCATCCACGCTGCCTCCGCGGGACTCGTCGGTATCTTCTCCGTCGTCCTGCCCCTCCTCCTCATCGCCCTGGCCGGCGAACTCGTCTCGGCGCGCTCGGGGCGCTCCGCCCTGCCCCACCACGTGGCAGGCGGCATCGGCATCACGATGGCCCTGACCGGCCTCGTCCACATTTCGCGCGGTAACCCCGGGATGGGGGACGATCCCGGGCTCGACGCGGCGGGAGGCCTGCTCGGCTGGTTCATCGCCCGCCCCCTCGCCCTCCTCCTGTCCGGGTGGGGTGCGGGCGCCCTGCTCGTCCTGCTCCTGGCCTACTCCATCCTGCTGGCCACCCGCACCGCCGTCGCCGACGTTCCGGCGCGCCTGCGTGACCTCGCCGCGCGCCTGAGCGGGGAGCGAGTGCACGGCGACGCCCCGGAGGCGCAGGCGGACTCTGACCCCGCCAAGGAGGCGCGCCGCAAAGGCCGCAAGGATCTGGCCGCCGGCGACGACGCCTTCCTCGACGAATACGATGGG
>NZ_ALIY01000201.1:0-14395 GCF_000283035.1 Actinomyces sp. ICM58 | reverse complement strand
CCTGCCTCGATCGCGTCGGGCGCGCAGGCGCCGGTTCCGACGATGAGCACCCGCGGGCTCGAGTCGGCCCCGGCCTCGTCGAGGAGGACGTCCACTCCCCCGACGGTACGCAGCGCGGGCATCGGGTCAGGCAGGGAGCCCTTGCGGTAGCGCAGGACCGTGGGCGCGTCGCTGACGTCGAGGGCGTCGCAAAGCTCGGCGCGCAGTGTGTCTTCGTCGCGAGGCGCGGCCAGCCGAATCCCGGGAATCAGCGAACACATCGCGATGTCCCACACGCCGTTGTGGGAGGCACCGTCCGCGCCCGTAATGCCGGCGCGGTCAAGGACGACGGTAACGCCAGCACGATGCAACGCCACGTCCATGAGCAGCTGATCGAAGGCGCGGTTGAGGAAGGTCGCGTACAGGGCGACGACGGGGTGGGCGCCCTCGTAGGCCATGCCGGCCGCCGACGCGATGGCCTCGGCCTCCGCGATGCCCACGTCGACGACGCGCCCCGGGAAGGCCTCGTGCATGGGACCCAAGCCGACGGGATTCATCATGGCGGCGGTGATGCCCACGATGTCATCGCGTACCCGCGCCTGGGCGCAGATTTCGTCGGCGAACACGCCGGTCCACCCGAAACGTTCGGGGGCGACCGGCAGGCCCGTCTCCGGGTGGATTGGGCCAACGGCGTGGAAGCGGTCCGCGATGTCCTTTTCCGCAGGCTTGTAGCCGCGCCCCTTCTCGGTGATCATGTGGACGATGACAGGCTCTTCGAGCGAACGGGCGCGACGCAGGGCCGTCTCGACCGAGGAGATGTCATGCCCGTTGACGGGACCAATGTACTTGAGGCCGAGGTCCTCGAACATGACCTGCGGCATGAGCGCATCCTTGATGCCCGACTTGAGCCCGTGGAGCGCGTCGTAGGCGGCTCGACCGGGGGTTCCGTGGCTGAGGAGATGCTGCTTGCCCCAGGCGAGGGCCTTCTCGTATCCGGCGGAGGTACGCAGCGCATCCAGGTGGTCCGCGAGACCACCGATAGTCGGAGCGTAGGAGCGGCCGTTGTCATTGACGACGATGACGATGCGACGGTTCTTGGAGGCCGCAATGTTGTTGAGGGCCTCCCAGGCCAGTCCTCCCGTGAGAGCGCCGTCACCGATGACGCCGACCGTCCACGTGCGCTCCCCGCGGCGGTGCTTCTCGCGGGAGATGCCATCCACCCACGCGAGGGAGGACGAGGCGTGGGAGGATTCCACGACATCATGCTCGGACTCGGCGCGCGAGGGGTACCCCGACAGGCCTCCCGGGCTGCGCAGGGACGAGAAGTCCTGACGTCCCGTCAACAGCTTGTGCACGTATGACTGATGCCCCGTGTCAAACACGATCGTGTCCTGTGGGGAGCGGAAGACGCGATGTAGGCCAATCGTCAGCTCCACGACGCCCAGGTTCGGGCCGAGGTGGCCTCCCGTGCGCGACACGTTGTCAATCAGGAAGGCGCGGATCTGCGCCGCCAACTGGTCAAGCTGTCCCCGATCGAGGCGACGCAGCTCACGAGGGGCGGTGCAGCGAGACAACAGGTCACGCGTCGTTGGTGCTCCAGACATGGTTTCTAGTGTAGTTGCCCATCGTCTCACCTACAGATCAAAACGGGAGCATCGGGTCCCGATCCGCGCAGGCCCCATGCGCGAGCATTAAGATAGAGGTATTGGCTCGCCAACCGATCTAGGAGGCACTATGTCCGTCACCGTCGCACCCCACGGCATCTGGAAGTCACCGATCACGGGCGATTCTTTCACTGCCCGCTCCGTCACCCTGTCCCAGGTCCGCGTCGATGGTCCGGACACCTACTGGGTGGAGGGGCATCCGCTGCAAGGTGGCCGTGGCACGCTCCTGCGCCGCCGGAGCACCGGTGAGACGGGCGAAGTCCTCCCGCTGATCGACGGCACCCGACTGCCCGACATCGGCACCCGCGTCCACGAGTACGGCGGCAAGGCCTACGCGGTTCACCACGGTCTCATCGTGTTCTCCGATCGCACGGACGGCCGCGTCTACGCTTTCGACACCTCGGACGCGCGCCGGGGCGTTCGTCCGCTGACGCCCCTGTCGAAGGTGCGTTACGGAGACTTCTGGATCGCTGACGTGCGCGACCTCGTCTACGCGGTCGCCGAGGATCATTCGGGCGAGGGCGAGCCCGTGAACTCGATCGTCGCGATCCCGCTGGACGGCTCCGCGGCTCGCGACAACGACGCGGTCATCCCCGTCTTTGGCGGCACCGACTTCGCGCAGGCCCCCACGGTCTCCCCCGACGGCACGAAGCTGGCGTGGCTCTCGTGGAACCACCCGAATATGCCGTGGACCTATTCGCAACTGCACGTCGCATCCCTGACCTTCGAGGGCCGCATCGACCGGGAGGTCGTCCTGGTCGACCAGCCGGGCGTGTGCGTCTACGAGCCTCGCTGGACCCTCGACGGAGAGCTCATCCACGTGGATGACTCCTCCGGCTGGGCAAACCTGTACCGCACCCAGGGCTTCACGTGGAATGAGGACGAGGATCCGAACGCGTGGACGTCGCGCCTGCGTACCCGCGCCCTGCACCCGGGCACGCGCGCGTTCTCGCACCCGCACTGGCACCTCGGCCTGCACTCCTACGACAACTTCGACAATGACTACCTCGTGTGTTCGTGGGCCGAGGACCAGGTCTGGCACATCGGCACCGTCCGCATTGACAACGGCTTGACCGAAGAGTGGGCGACCGGCTGGTGGCCCATCGGCAACGTGGCGGCCGCCGACGGCCGCGTCGTTTTCCTGGCCGACTCCGCCACGCACACCCCGGCGATCATCGAGGTGTCGCGCGGCAAGACGAAGGTTCTGCGTCCGTCGTCGGAGGCCGAGGTCCCCACAGCCCTCGTGTCCACTGCCGAGATGATCACGTGGAAGACGCAGGACGGGGAGGATGCCCACGGCTTCTACTACGCTCCCGTCAACCCGGACTATGAGGCTCCCGAGGGCGAGCTGCCCCCGCTCATCGTCAACGTGCACGGCGGCCCGACCGAGGCCGCGCGCCCCGGCCTGCAGGTTCCCTTCCAGTACTGGACCAGCCGCGGCTTCGCCGTGCTGGACGTGAACTTCCGCGGTTCCACGTCCTTTGGCCGCGCCTATCGCGAGCGCCTCAACGGCAACTGGGGCGTCATGGACGTCCAGGACTGCGTCGACGGCGCCCGGTACCTCATCGACCTGGGCCGCGTCGATCAGGCGCGCGTCGCGATCCGAGGCCGTTCCTCCGGCGGATTCACCGTGCTCAACGCGCTTGCATCCTCCGACATTTTCACGGCGGGCGCGTCGTTCTCCGGTATCGCAGACCTGGCGAAGCTGGCAGAAACCAGCCACAAGTTCGAGTCTCACTACGACGGCATCTTGCTGGGCACCGACGACCCGTCCGACCCGGTGTGGGCGCAGCGTTCGCCCGTCAACCGAGTCGCCGATATCAAGGCTCCACTCATGCTCCTGCAGGGCACCGACGACCCGGTGGTGCCCGTCGAGCAGGCGAAGGAAATGTACGAGGCCCTGCGTGCCGCGGGGAACGCGGTCGCCCTGAAGCTCTACGAGGGCGAGGGACACGGATTCCGGTCGGCTCAGAACATCAAGGACGCCTTGCTCTCGGAGCTGTCCTTCTACCGCACCGTGTGGGGCATCGCCACCGATACCCCCATTCACGTAGAGATCGCGAACCTGTGAGCCCCACCGATCAGTCCCCGCGGTCCGAGCGCTCGGCTGCGGGGACGCGCGTTCGCGTCGGCCACGCCCTCGCCTCCCATCGTTCCCTGCTCGGCGTCGCCGCCGCACTCGTTGGCGCTATCGTCGGCGCTGCGGCGGTGCTCTTTAACCTGGCGATCCGCGCATGGACGTGGGTGTCGACGGGCTTCGAGGAGTACACGACGCACATTGGGGCCTCGCATGGGCTGTGGGGGTGGGCGCCGTGGCTGTTCCTGCTCCTCTCTCCCGCCGTCGCGGGCCTCCTGTACGGTCCGCTCATCCAGCGCTTCGCCCCCTCGGCAAAGGGGCACGGCATTCCCGAGGTCATGCTCGCGGTGCGCCGCAAAGGCGGGCGCATCCCGGGGCGCGTCGCGGTCGTGAAGATCCTGGCCTCGGCCCTGACGATCGGCTCGGGCGGGTCGGCCGGACGCGAGGGACCGATCGTCCAGGTGGGGGCCTCCCTGGGCTCCACCATCGCCTCGTGGCTGCACATGCCCGTCTCCCGCGTCGTCCTATTGGCCTCGTGCGGGTCCGCGGCGGGCATCGCGGCGACTTTCCATGCGCCGCTCGCGGGCGCTGTCTTCGCCCTGGAGGTCATCCTCGTGGAGTTCACGGCCGAGACCTTCGGCTTCGTCGTGCTCTCCGCCGTGACATCCTCGATCGTGGCGCGCCTCCTACAGGGAGACGAGATGGTCGTGCGCGTCGCCGACAACCTGACCTTCGCGTCGATGTCGGACATGTGGTGGGTGGCCCTCCTCGGCCTCGTCGCCGGGCTGTGCGGCCTCGGCTTTTCGAAGCTCCTCTACGCCTGCGAGGACGCGATCGACTGGCTGTGGGCGCACACGCACCTGCCCGAGTGGGCGCGCCCGGGCGTCCTCGGCCTCGTCCTCGGCGGGGGCCTCGTCGCGTTCCCCTACATGTTCGGGTCGGGTTATCCGCTGGAGGAGCAGGCCATCGCGGGTAGCTACTCGATCGCATTCCTCCTCGCCCTGATGGTGGGGCGCGCCGTATTCACGTCCTTCACGATCGGCATGGGTGGCTCGGGCGGAGTCTTCGCGCCCACGCTGTTCATCGGCGCGATGGCGGGAGCCGCCTTCGGGGACGTCATCTCCCCCCTGTCGGGCTCTCCCGTCGGCGTCTTCGCCGTGGTGGGCATGGGCGCAGCGTTCGCGGGTGCCGCGCGTGCTCCCATGACGGCGGTCCTGATCATCGTGGAAATGACCGGCCAGTTCTCGTTGATCCTTCCGATGATGCTCGCGGTCGTCATCGCAACCGGCGCCTCACGTTTCCTCACGCGCGCGACCATCTACACGGAGAAGCTGCGCCGCCGCGGGGACGTCCTCGACGACCCGGTCGAGGGAACGCTCCTCGGCACGCGCGCGGCATCCGAGTGGATGACGGAGGCTCCCGAGACGCTCGCGTGCCAGGCGAGCGCCGCGTCCGCGATCACAGCCCTGCGTCGCACGAAGGAGACGGTGCTGCCCGTCGTAAACGAGGAGCGACGCTACGTCGGTCTCGTGTCCTCGCTGCGCCTGGCCGAGCTCACGCAGGAGGACGGCTCCCTCGACGCTCCCCTGTCGGATCTGCCGCTCATCGACGAGGCCGTGGCCGCCTCCGCTCCCCCGTCCGAGGTTCTCTCGGCGCTGCGGCGTACCGGCTTGCAGTCTCTGCCGGTCGTGGACGTTGATCGACGAGTCGTTGGCTGGGTGTCCGAGCGCGACCTGGTGAATCGCATGTACCGCGATCAGCGCCGCGCGATCGAGGCACGCACACAGACGTCGTGGGGTTCGCGCATGCAGGAGCGCAGAAGGAGCCGCTAGCGGCTCAGAACAGAGACCGTCTCCACGTGGTGAGTGTGCGGGAAGAGGTCCCACGCCTGCAGCGATTCGAGCTCGTATCCGGCCTCGGTCAGGGTGCGCAGGTCGCGCGCGCCGGCGGCCGGGTCGCAGGACACCAGGACGACGCGTGGGGTACCCGTGGCGGCGATCGCCTCGCACACCTGCGCGCCGGCTCCGGCGCGCGGCGGATCGGCCACGACGACGTCCGGCACGGCTCTCAGCTGCCCGGACAGGTCGACGACACCCTCGCGGTCGACGTTTCCGGCGAAGGCATCCACCCAGTCGAAGGCTGCGACGTTCTCGCCGGCGTCACGCACGGCGCCCTCGTCCCCCTCGAGCGTCACGATGCGCCCCGACTCCCCAACGGCGCGTGCGAGCGGTACGGAAAATAGGCCCGCGCCGGAGTACAGCTCCATGACAGCGCGGCCGACCCCGGCCTCGTCCGGGCCGAACGCAGCAGCCAGCACAGCGTTCGCGAGCACCTCGGCGCCGCGCACGTGTGTCTGCCAGAAACCGGAGGGACGCACGTGGTACGACTCCACGCCGACGCCCACGGGGACATCCCAGCGCAACACGTCGGCGTCGATGCGCACGCCGTCCGCGGTGTACGTGTCCTCGCCGATCAGGACAACGGGATCGCCGCCGGAAGGGGCAACCGCACGCACGCGATCCCCAGGCTTCCACAGGCAACGCCACGGCGTGTCCTCGTCGAACAGGCCGAGCTCACGGATCGCGGGAACGGCCAGTGGCATGTCGTCCAGCGCGATGACGCGGCGGCCGCGGAACTCATGCATGCCGGCGCGCCCATCCGCGTCGATGACCACGTCGATGCGCGAGCGGCGGCCGGTCAGTGCGTCGCTCGGATCCTCGTCTCCCGGCGCGGGAGCGACACGCACTCCCCCGAGGGCGTCCACGGCCTCGGCCAGGGCCTCGCCGCCCACGCGGCGCAGCTGCCCGGCGATCACGCGGGACTTCCAGTCGCGTTGGGCGGCCGGGGTCAGGTGCGCGAGCTCGCCACCGCCGACACCGCCGGGACCCGCCTGGGGCCAGACGGACTCGACGCGATTCGCGGACGCGGACACGACTTCAACGGCGTCCGCCCACGCGAGCTTCTTCTGGACGGCGCTCACCCGCGCGCGGACGACCTCCCCGGGGGCGGTGTGACGCACGAAGACGACGCGGCCACTGTCGTCGCGGGCCACACACGCTCCACCGTGGGCGGGCTCCCCGACGCTCAGCTCGAGGATCTCGCCGATCCCCTCGCGCGAGCGCCCGGAGTCGGGACGCCGACGAGGAGAGGGACGACGGCGGGACGGGCGCGGACTCATGAGACCTCCTCATCGGTGGTCTCGCCCGGCGACTTGGCGGGCGCTTGCGGGCGGGAGGCAGACTCCGGCGAGGCGGCCGCGGACCCGACGCGCAGGAACGGGTCGTTAACGCGCTGACGTCCTTCGACGACATCATCCTCGCCGAGCTGCCAGGGCACGATCGTGATGACGACGCCGGGCACATCGAGCAGAGCGGCACGCAGACGCAGGGCAGACTGGTTGTGGACGAAATTTTCCCACCAGTGGGTGACGAGGAACTGCGGCATGTAGATGACGAGCATCTCGGTGGGCATCGCGCGGCGCCTGCCCCGCACGTACTGCAGGATCACGGAGGAGATGTCACGGTAGGGGGCTGACAGCAGGGTGAGAGGCACCGGAACGCCCGACGCCCTCCACTGGCGCAGGATCTTGTTCTCCTCCTCATCGTCGGCGACCACCGACACGAGCTCGATCGAGGTGGGCGAAGAGGCGCGCGCCGCCGCGATCGCGCGCATCGCGGCACGCGAGAGCGAGGACACCAGGACGAGGGCGCGCACGCGGGTCGGCAGCGCGCGCCGAGCGTGCCAGTCGTCGACACGCAGCTGGTTGCTGATCGTCTCGTAGTGGCGGTGGATGGAGATCTGGAGGCCGAATGCGACCGCGATCATGAGCAGCGTGATCCACGCGCCGTGCGTGAGCTTGGTGGCCAGCACGATGACGAGGACCGCGCCGGTCATCATGAAACCCACGATGTTGACGGCGCGCGAGCGCAGCACCGCCATACGTTCCTGGCCGGACTGACGGGTGCGCAGCTGCCTGTTCCAGTGCTTAATCATGCCCAGCTGCGAGAGCGTGAAGGAGATGAAGACGCCCACGACGTACAGCTGGATGAGTCGGGTGGTCTCGGCATGGAATCCGACGATCAGCGCGATGGCGGCGAGCGTGAGGACCACGATGCCGTTGGAGTAGGAGAGGCGGTCGCCGCGGCGCACCATCTGGTGGGGCAAGAAGGAGTCGCGCGAGAGGACCGAGGCCAGGGTCGGGAAGCCGTTGAAGGCGGTGTTTCCGGCCAGCACCAGGATGAAGCCCGTGACGACTGTAATGAGGATGAAGAGGATGGAACCATGGCCGAAGACGGCCGAGGCGATCTGGGAGATCGCCGGGTCGATGGGTGTCTTGTCGGGGACCGGCGCGCCGTCGAGGGTCAGCTGCGTAGCAGGGTCCTCCACGATCTTGACGCCCGTGGCGCGCGCGAGGAAGAGGATCGAGATCATCATGGCGGCGGCGATCCCGCCCAGCATGGCCAGGGTCGTCGCGGCGTTGCGTGACTTGGGTCGGCGGAACATCGGGACGCCGTTTGAGATGGCCTCGACGCCCGTGAGGGCGGCGCAGCCCGAGGAGAAGGCACGCATGAGCAGGAAAGCACCCGCCAGCCCCGCCAGCCCGTCCGCGTGCCCGGGGGCGGCGACGAGGTCATAGGCGGCCGTCGGCGCGGAGCCAAGGTGTCCCGTCGCGAGCTTCGCGAAGCCAACGACGACCATCAGGCCGATAGAGAACATGTAGACGTAGGTAGGTACCGCAAAGGCGCTGCCGGCCTCGCGCGTGCCGCGCAGGTTGAGTGTCGCCAGGATGACGACGAGGCCCACGGCGATAGGCACCTCGTAGCCCTCCAGCGCGGGCACGGCAGTCGTGATGTAGCTGGCGCCCGAGGAGATGGACACGGCGACGGTCAGGATGTAGTCGACCAACAGGGCCGAGGCCACGAGGAGCCCCCAGGAACGGCCGAGATTCTTCGTCACGACCTCGTAGTCACCGCCACCCGAGGGGTATGCGTGAACGGTCTGGCGGTAGGAGGCGACCACGACGGCCAGCACGAGTGCCACGACAACGCCCACCCAGATGGACTGCATGGCGGCCATTGTGCCAGCGAGCGCCAGCGTCAGGAGGACCTCGTCGGGTGCGTAGGCGACCGACGACAGGGCGTCCGAGGCAAAAATCGGAAGGGCGATGCGTTTGGGAAGAAGCTGGTGGCCCATCGCGTCCGATCGCATCGGGCGTCCGATGAGCACGCGCTTCGCGTAGGCCAACAAGTTCGTCACGAATAACAAGCGTAGTCCACCGCGCCCACGTTGGGGGACAGCGCAAGACCACGCGTGGATATTCGGCCCCGAGAGGGGTACTTTGGTGCTCGTGCACTTTGTGATCATGGGTTGCGGGCGCGTCGGCGCCCGCCTGGCATCAACGCTCGACGCGGCAGGTCATTCCGTGGCCATTATTGACCAGGATTCCAAGGCCTTTTCGCGCCTATCCCCCGATTTTTCCGGCCGCAGGGTCACGGGGGTCGGCATGGACAGGGACTGCCTGCGTCAAGCCAACATCAAAGACGCGTACGCCTTCGCGGCGGTGTCCTCGGGTGATAACTCGAACATTATTGCCGCGCGCGTCGCACGTGAGGTTTTTCACGTCGAACACGTGGTGGCACGCATCTACGACCCCACGCGGGCCTACCTGTACGAGCGCCTGGGCATCCCCACGGTGGCCTCCGTCCAGCGCACCGCCGATTCCGTGCTGCGCCGGATGCTCCCGCCTGATGCCTCGCTCATCTGGTCCCACCCGACCGGCGCGGTGAGCCTCGTCAACGCGACACCCTCCCCCGCCTGGTACGGCTTAAGTTTCCAAGTCGTCGAGGATCTGACCGGCTGCCGGATCATTTTCACCTCGCGCCTGGGGTCGATCCGCACGGCGGCGCCCGACTTCGTCGTCCAAGAGCATGACCAACTGTATTTCGCGATCAACGGGACGGACACGACGGGCCTACGTGACCAGCTCGCCAACCCGCCAAAGATGGAGGAATGAGCATGAAGATCGTCATCGCTGGAGCCGGGTCGGTGGGCCGTAGCGTCGCCCTGGAGCTCCTCGCCCACGACCACGACATCACACTGATCGACAACATGCCCGAGAAGCTGCGCATCTCCTCCGTGGCGGACGCGGACTGGGTGTTGGCCGACGCCTGCTCGCCCGACGCCCTGCGCGACGCGGGCGTTGAGGACGCGGACGTTGTCGTCGCTGCCACCGGGGATGACAAGGCGAACCTGGTGATTTCTCTCCTGGCTAAGACCGAGTTCGCGGTTCCCCGTGTGGTCGCGCGCCTGAATAACCCGAAGAACGAATGGCTCTTCGATCAGGCGTGGGGCGTGGACGTGTCGGTGTCGACTCCGCGTATCATGACGGCGCTCGTCGAGGAAGCGGTCTCGGTCGGCGTTCCCGTGCGCCTCTTCTCCTTCAACACGGCTGCCGTCTCGATGCACGCGCTCATCCTGCCCGAGGATTCCCCCGTCGTCGGCAGGCGCGTGCAGTCCCTGGAGCTTCCGCCCAGCTCTGTGCTGGCAGCTCTCCTGCGTGACGGGCGACCCCTCACTCCCAGCGCGGATGACGTCTTCGAGGCCTCCGACGAGCTGCTGCTCCTGGTTCCCGACGCGAACGGCGCGGACCTCGACCAGCTACGTCAGGCGGTCGCTTCCCCCTCCTCGGAGGAATCAGAGGAAGACGAGGAGTAGGCGCGCAGGCCCCACCAGGTGGCCCAGGCGCCGAGCGCGAAGAGCGGCAGCCCCAGGGCGAGTTTGGCGACGCCGAGCTCAGCGACCGCGCCGGCGGCCCACAGGGGTGCCTGGACGGCCACGCGCACACCGAAGAGCCCCGCCCACATCCACGTGAGCGCATTGCAGCGGCGGCGCAGGGAGCGCTGGGAGGCGTCCGCCCGCCAGCCAGTGGGCAGGCCCGTTGCCATCGCGTAGAAGAATCCGACCAGGCTGCGGCGCGCGAGGACCGAGACCGCGAAGGCCGCCGACATGGCGACGTTGGTAGCGATGCCCCACGCGAAGTAGTTTTCTCCGCGTCCAGTCGCGGCGGCGACAACAACTCCAACGGCGACACCGAAGAAACCCGAGAGGGCCTGCTGGACGCCCTGACGCTGAATCAGGCGGATGAGGCAGGCGATGAGGGCGACCGCCAAGGCAGCCACGAGCGTCGGCACGAGCGCGTGCGTGAGGACGTAGACGACGACGAACACCAGGCCGGGTGCGCTGGCTTCGATGACACCGCGCGTGCCGCCTAATGCCTGCGACCAGGAGAACTCCTGTGAGGTCGCCTGGCTCATCCATCGCGGAGTCGGCATCAGCCCTCCCCCGCGATGACGCGGTAGAGCGGGTTGATGATGACCAGGCGTTCCCCGACGTGGCCGACGGTCCCCTCAACCTCGAGGCGCTGTCCGACGCTGAGCCCCGGAATGGAGGAGCGGCCGGGCCAGCGCAACTCGAGGGTGTCGGTGCCGTCGTAGAGGGTTGCGACGAGGACGCGTTGGGCGCCGTCCTCGGGCGGGTAGGTCATGCCCAGGAGAGTGCCGAAGACCAGCGCATGGCTGCGATCCGTCACGTCGCGAATGGGGGTAACACCGCGGGCGGCACGCGCCGAGTCCTCGTCGAGGGCAGCGTCCAGGGAGCGAGCGTCTTTGTCGAGGCCGAGCGCAGCGCCGACACGAGAGATCCACGAGGACATGTCAGGCTTCCTGAGCACCCGCGGGCAGACGGACGGGCAGGAGCTCGAGACGGGTCCTCGGATGCTCGTCGCGGCGAACGACGATGCGGTCGATGACCTTCTCGATCTCGAGGCCGGCATCGGCATCGGCGGCCGCGGGGCCGATGATGTCGATGCGGGCGAACCAGCGATCGCCCTCGCGGCCCAGGATGCGCATGCGCGAGGTCGCGGAGCGACCGTCGGGCATCGTCATGGGCATGTCGACGAGGAGCTCGTTGCCGTAGCGGGTGCGAATGTCGGCGACCTTGGCGCCCTGCTTCTCGAAGCCGGAGCGGATCTCGTCGCGCAGCTCGTCCCACACACCGCCCGAGCGCGGTGCGGCGGCGACGCTCATCTGGATGCCGGAGTTTCCGAGCACGACGAGGATCTGCAGCACCGTGGTACCGTCGTCGGCGACTTGGGTGCGCAGCTGCATACCCGGCCTGGCAGGGAACAGGATGGCTCCCATATCGACGTAGCCTTCGGAGGTGTCCACGTCCCCGTAGTTACGAGGCCCGGGTTCGCTCCAGATGTCGGCGTCTTCGTCGCTGAGGCGAGGCAGCGCCTCGACCTCATCGATCTCGTCGTCGTGTGTCTTCTTTTTTCGTCCGAACATTCCTCTACCTTACATCGCGCACTCGGTGCACACGGGATTGCCGTTGGCATCCAGGTGGTCGAGCTGCGAGGCATGGTGGACGAGGAAGCACTGTGAGCACGTGAACTCGTCGTCCTGACGGGGAACGACGTGGACGGTGAGCTCTTCCTTTGACAGGTCGGCGCCGGGCAGTTCGAA
This sequence comes from Actinomyces sp. ICM58, assembly GCF_000283035.1. Taxonomy (NCBI): domain Bacteria; kingdom Bacillati; phylum Actinomycetota; class Actinomycetes; order Actinomycetales; family Actinomycetaceae; genus Actinomyces; species Actinomyces sp. ICM58. The sequence goes on along the minus strand of NZ_ALIY01000201.1, from coordinate 2,153 downwards.
ATTCTCGGCAGCCTCGTTCTCGTCTTCTTCGATCTCGGCCGAGCCGGCATCGTTGCGACGGGACTTCAGCTCCTCGATCGAGTCCTCAGAGACTTCGTCCTCATTCTTGCGCGGCGCATCGTAATCGGTTGCCATGGTTCTCCCCTTTCGCCCTCGAGCATTGTTGCACGAGTGGTCCATGCGCAGGGAGGATAACACTTGTTGGCGTCATGTGCCATCGTATGTGTGACACGCGCACTGCTACGCGACATTGACAGCATAATTTGAGACGATTCCACCTAGACGTATGAGGAGGAAGTGATGATTGAGCTCGAATTGCTCGGGACCAGCGCCGATGGCGAATCCCTGGTGCTCACTGACGCCCAGGGTGAACGCTACTCTGTGTTGATCTCGGACGAGCTCCGTGGCGCGACGCGCCGCGACAAGCCCCGCGTTGAGGTCGCTCCGTCGCGCCCGACGCTGGCTCCTCGCGACATCCAGGCTTTGCTTCGCGCGGGCGCGACCCCGCAGGAGATCGCGACCGAGCATGGGATGGACGTGCGCGCTGTCGAGCGTTTCGAAGCCCCCGTGCAGGCAGAGAAGGACTATGCGCTCACGCGCGCACGCGCGGTGCGTATCGGGGAGGGTGGGCCCACGATGGGCGACCTGGTCCTGGATCGTCTCGCGGCACGCGGCGTCGACCCCTCTTCTCTGGAGTGGGCGGCCACGCGCGAGGCCGGCGAGCCCTGGCAGATCATCGTGACCTTCGTGCAGGGCGCGGCCGAGCATGGCGCGCATTGGCACCTGTCGAGTTCGGGCACCCTCGAGGCCATCGATCAGGAGGCGCAGTGGTTGACCGAGCAGATCTCGGCCTCTCCGACCGCCTCCATCTTCACTCCCCTCACGCGCCCCGCGCCCGCGCCTGATCCGGACGAGGAGGACCTGCGTACCCGCGAGGCTCTCGTCGATCAGCTCAATGCGGCGCGCGGTAAGCGCCAGCAGATCGAGATCGACCTGGGCGACGACGTGGACGAGGAGGCCGAGTACCTGGCGGCCATCGCCGAGGAAGAAGGGACACAGGACCCCGAGCCCGAGCCGTCGACCGGCCCGATTTCGGCGCGAATCTACTCGCTGGCCTCCGCCCGCACCAAGGTTGATCCCGCCGAACAGGAGGATGTCCTCTTCTCGGCGGCTCCCGAACTGCCCGCCCCGCGCCCCACCATGACGGGGGCGATCCCGGTGACCCAGCGTGGGGCACGCGAGGGCGCCCAGACCTCGCCGCACGCTCTGCCGTGGCTCTCCGAGGCTCCCTCCCCCACAGAGGGAAGCGACGCCTCGGGTCAGACGGACGAGCAGGAGACACCCGCGATTCCGATGAAGGTCGTGACCACCGATGGCGATGAGGCTGCTTCCGCCACGACCGGTGCCGTGCCCGCAACAACCGGTTCCGTGTCCACCGCGACGGGCTCGGTGCCCGCCCAGGGGCCGACGGGATCGCGCCTGGCGCGCAACGCGGCATCGAAGAAGGGCCGCCGTTCGGTGCCCAGCTGGGATGAGATTCTCTTCGGCTCGAAGCCGTAAATCAGCGCCCCTAGGAGAGGGTGACGACGGGGATACGCATCTCTGTCGAGGTCACCGACCCGTGAATACCCGGCATCGCAATAGCCGACGCGCTCTGCGTGCGCGAATCGACGACGCCGCCGCGCCCGCGTGAGAGCACCAGCAGGTCCCCGATGATGGACGCGCCGCTGCCTTCACCGATGAGGGCGGGCATCTGGGAGCGCGACACGATCCACGCGCTCTCCCCCAGGGCCTCGCGCCAGCGTGCCTCCACTTCCGAGGCGCAACCTTCCTGCGCGTGCACGTGGGCCGCTCGCGTCTCTCCGGCCACGATCCTCACGCCCTCGCGCAGGGCGGGCGTCGCGGCCACGTCGACGATCGAGTCGCGCTCCACGTTAATCATGCCGTGATCGGCCGTCAGAACCGTTCGCACGCCGCCAGGGAGGCCGCGCAGCAGGGTGGACAGGCCCGCGTCAAATTGCTCGACCTGCCCGATCCACGCGTCCGAGGCGACGCCGTGGGAGTGGCCGGAATGGTCGATCTCGGACCAGTAGAGGTAGACGACGGGCGTGCCCGCGCGCAGCTCGCGCAGGGCCGCGCTCACGCGCTGCTCG
>NZ_ALIY01000200.1:0-4285 GCF_000283035.1 Actinomyces sp. ICM58 | reverse complement strand
CCCCGCTGTCAGCCAGCCCGCCCCGCGATGAGACCAACGCCAGCGCCCGCGAGAATCCCTCTCTCGCAGGCGCCGCCTGTAAACTTGCAGCATGACTCCCCGATACGAAGCCCCCGCACGCTCGACGTCCGGAACCGACGCTGACCTCCTCGACCAGCTGCGACACGCGGACGGGCGCCCCTACGGCTTCTACAAGAACGCCCTCGGTGCCTGGGACTACGGCGACTTCACCCTTGCGATCGACCACGTTCAAGCGGACCCCTACGCCCCGCCCTCGTCCCTGCGCGCCTGGGCACGGCCCGAGGCCATGGGACTGCCCGAGGCCGCCCTGGCCTCGTCCGACGCCCGCCTCGCTGCCGCGGACTTCATCGCCCGCTCCTTCGACGAGGCCATCCGCGCCCGCGGCACACGCGACGTGACGATCGCCCGCGCCGGCGCCCTCATCCTCCAGCGCTCCTACGCGACCGTCCTGCCCGACCGCGTCGAAGTCCGCTTCCAAGTCAAGCTCCCCGCGCGCGGACGTACCATCCTCGGCAAGAGCGCCGCTCGCCTCTTCGACGTCGACGTGCCCAACATCGTCATGGACTGCTTCGACTTCGTCTCCGAAGACCCGGACACGACCCGCAAGCGTTCCCGCCTCCTCGCCCACGTCGCCGCCTACGAGGACTACCGCGCCCTCCAAGGGATCCTCGAGGAGCGCGGCTGGGTGTCCTTCGTCGCCGACGACGCCATGCTCGCGCGCCGCTCCGGCGTGTCCGAGGCCCCCCTCGCCGGCGACGGCGTCGTCGCCTTCGCCGCCCCCGACTCCCTGCGCGCCACCGTCACCCTGCCCCACGCCGGCGAGGTGTCCGGCATGGCGATCCCCCCGGGCCTCACCCTCATCGTGGGCGGCGGCTACCACGGCAAATCCACGCTCCTCGAGGCCATCGCCCAGGGCGTGTACGCGCACGTGCCCGGCGACGGCCGCGAACTCGTCGCCACCGACCCCACCGCCACGAAGGTGCGCGCCGCCGACGGGCGAGCCGTCACCGGCGTCGACATCTCACCCTTCATCACCCACCTGCCCGGCGGCGCCGACACCACGTCGTTTTCCACCGAGAACGCCTCCGGCTCCACCTCGCAGGCCGCCTCCATCATCGAATCCCTCGAGCTGGGCGCGCGCACCCTCCTCATCGACGAAGACACCTCCGCCACCAACCTCCTCATCCGCGACACCCGCATGCGCGACCTCGTCGCCGCCGAGAAGGAACCCATCACGCCCCTCGTCGACCGCGTCACCTCCCTCACCGAGGCCGGGGTCTCCCTCGTCATGGTCGTCGGCGGCTCCGGCGCCTTCCTCGACGCCGCCGACCGGGTCCTCATGATGGACAACTACCACTGCCTCGACGTCACCTCCCGCGCGCGCTCCGTTGTCGCCGACCTGCCGCGCCCCCGCACCGACGCCCCAACCTCCTGGGAGGCCGCACCCCGCGTACCCGCCGCGAAAGCCCACGTGGACCGCCCGCGCACCAAGGCCTCGGGCACGACCGTGCTGACCATCGACCGGTCGACCATCGACATTTCCGACGTCGCCGCAGTCGTCGACCCCGGGCAGGCCGAGGCCATCGCCTGGTGCGTGCGCGGCGTCCTCGAGGAGATGGCCGGCAAGCAGTCGATGCCCGAGCTCATGGCCAAGCTCGGCCGGCGCCTCGCTTCCGAGGGCCTGGACGCCGTCTGCAAGTTCGGCGCCCGCCCCTACCCGGCGTTCCTGGCGCGCCCGCGCCTCATCGACGTGGGCGCCGCCATCAACCGCTACCGCGGCCTGTCCCTGCGCGAGCCGCGCGAGGCTGGGGAGGCGGACGAGGTTTCCGAGTCGTAGTCGCTTGCGGCCGGGCGCCGGGGCCACTCTCCATGCCAGTGGCGCCTGGTGTGCGCCCAGCAATTTCGCACGTAATTCCCATGTAAACCTTTCAAACATTGAATTGGCATCGTTGGAATTGCAACGTTTATGGGGCTACTTAAAAACTGACCAAGGGAAATTACGTGCGAAATTTCGGGTATGTGTCTCTGCCATCACTCCTGGGTGCTGTAGTCGGGCCAGCGCGGCTATTGTGCGCCCAGCAATTTCGCATGCAATTCCCCTGCGACTCTTTCAAGATTTGAATTGGCATCGTTGGAATTGCAACGATTTGAGGCGTTGTTGAAATTTTATCCAATCGAATTGCATGCGAGTTTTGGAGATGGGGCCCCGAGACGCAGCGCGGGGCAATCCCCGAGACGACCCCGGGTGGCCTCGGGGGCGAATCAGGGGAAACCTCCGTAGCGGTGACGCACGCCCCAGGCGCACGATGGATGCATGAACACGAACACAACAATCACGGCCCCTGCGGCCGCACAGGCCCCGGCCTCGTCCATCGTCCGACTCCAGGGCGTCTCCAAGATCTACGGAAGCGGCGACGCTCAGGTGCGTGCCCTCGACGACGTGAGCGTCGGCTTCGGCGCCGGCGAATTCACGGCCATCATGGGTCCCTCCGGCTCCGGCAAGTCCACGATGATGCACATCCTCGCCGGGCTCGACGCCCCCACCTCCGGGCACGTCTTCGTCGAAGACACCGACATCACTGCCCTGAAAGACACCGCGCTGACCAAGCTGCGCCGCGACCGCATCGGCTTCGTTTTCCAGTCCTTCAACCTGGTGCCCACCCTGGACGCGCGCGCCAACATCCTCCTGCCCATGCGCCTAGCCGGAAAAGCCCCCGAAAAGGAATGGTTCGACCTCATCGTCAGCTCCCTGGGCATCGCGAACCGCCTGAACCATCGCCCCTCCGAAATGTCCGGCGGCCAGCAGCAGCGCGTCGCCGTCGCCCGAGCCCTCATGAGCCGCCCCGCCGTCATCGTCGCGGACGAGCCCACCGGCAACCTCGACTCCCACTCCACCGACGAGGTCATGGACCTGCTGCGCCGCGCCGTCGACGAACTCGGACAGAGCGTCATCATGGTCACCCACGACACCGCCACCGCCGCCTACGCGGACCGCGTCCTCGTGTGCCGAGACGGCCGCATCGTCTCCGACCTGCGCGACATCACCGCCGACAACCTGACCGCGGCGCTGCGCTGAACGCGCGCCCACACCCCAAGGCTCATCTCATGTCTGCAACAAACTCCCTCCTGAGCGCCAACCTGCGCTCCCACGGCCGCCGCTACATTTCCACAGGCCTGGCCGTCGCCATCTCCACAGCCTTCATCGTCATCACCCTCATCGTCATGACGGCGATGACCTCGGGCCTGACCTCCAGCGTCTACAGCCAGTACCGCGGCGGCACGATCGTAGTCTCCCAGAACAACGACGCCCCCGAGGGCGCCATCGAGAGCGCCGAAAGAACCCTGAGCGCAACCAGCGGCGTCACCGCCATCAAGCACATGGCCCAGTGGCCCGCCGACGCCCAGACCGACGCGACGCGCGCCGGCCTGTATGTGTCGCCGCTGGCCCCCAAGCCCTTCGCCGACCTCGACCTGAGCGCCGGAACCGCCCCGACCGCCGACGATCAGATCACCATCCCGGAGCACACGGCCTTGGCCCTCTCGCTGAAGATCGGCGACACCGTCCGCGTGCGCGCCGGATTCACCGAGGGCGACTACCGCACCCTCACGATCGTCGGCACCACGCGCTCGAACACCATCAGCATGGGCGTGCCCGCCAGCTACGTGACCGACGGCGGCTTTTCCGCGATCTTCGGAACGACCGCCTCCGGGAAGTTCATCGTCGCGACTACCGGAGCGGATGCGGACAGCAACGCAAACCCTCCCAGCGCCACCCAGGACGAGTGGGTGGCGAGGGCGAACTCCGCTTTGAGTGGCGTCTCGGGCGTGAGCGTGACCAGCGTGCACCAGGCGATCCAGGACGACCTGGCCCAGGCGCGACTGGGAGCGTCCATGACGATGGGAATCATGCTGATCTTCCCGGCGATCGCGGCGCTCGTGGCCTCTATCGTCGTCTCCTCGACATTCCGCGTGGTGCTCACGCAGCGCACCCGCGAGCTGGCGCTGCTGCGCACGCTCGGGGCGACCAGGCGACAGGTCCGCTCGCTCGTGACCCGCGAGGCCCTCGCGATCGGAGTGATCTCGTCCGCGATTGGCGTCGCGCTCGGCTGGCTGATTGGCGCGCTCGCGGAGGCGGGCACCGGCCTGGCTTCTAGCGTCGTCGCGGCGCTGGCGGGCGCCTCCGTCTGGCAGCTCGCGCTCACCTGGCTGGGCGCCACACTGTTCACGACCCTCGTCGGCGTCTTCCCGGCCCGCGCCGCCTCCC
>NZ_ALIY01000199.1:0-10039 GCF_000283035.1 Actinomyces sp. ICM58 | reverse complement strand
AGCCGCCCGGCCCCATCGGGGCCGGGCGGCGGTGGCGGTAGCGCTGGGATTTGAACCCAGGGTGGCTGTGACACCACACAGCATTTCGAGTGCTGCACCTTCGGCCGCTCGGACACGCTACCTTACCCGGATACTCTACTACACGGACCCCCGCTCAACGCAAATCGACCGGGCAGGCTGGGAGCAGGGCCACACCACCCCCGCGGCGCGCCGACCAGGCGCTCACGAACAAGCACGCACGCCCATGGGTGCACCTGCAGTGAGCGAGACCGGTCTTGCACGAGTGCACACCAATAGGCATCCACAAGGTCAGAGCACCACTACGCGCAACTAACAACCCTCACAACACCCGGTTCACACAACCAGACCAGGCCGCCACCCCAACATGTAGAACGGTTGAATACGAGATTAAGTAACCGCATATCATTCACACCAGCGCATACATGCTCTACTCTTGCAGGGTATCTATTCAACGCAGCGAGAGGACTTTTCGTGTCTGCGCCACGTGCGACTAAAGGAACGTCGCTCAAAGAACTAACGCTTCGCGGCATCATCATCGGCGGAATCATTACGCTGGTGTTCACGGCCGCGAACGTGTACCTGGGCCTGAAGGTCGGTCTGACCTTCGCGACCTCGATCCCGGCGGCCGTCATCTCGATGGCTGTCCTGCGATTCTGGGGCGACCACACGGTCCAGGAGAACAACATCGTCCAGACGATCGCGTCGGCGGCGGGCACGCTGTCGGCTGTCATCTTCGTCCTCCCCGGCCTCGTGATCGTGGGCTGGTGGAGCGGCTTCCCCTACTGGCAGACCATGTTCGTGTGCGCGGTCGGCGGTTCGCTGGGCGTCATGTACTCGATCCCCCTGCGTCGCGCGCTCGTGACAGGCTCGGACCTGCCCTACCCCGAGGGCGTGGCCGGCGCTGAGATCCTCAAGGTCGGCGACTCCCAGGAGGCCGGCGAGGACAACAAGCGCGGCCTGCTGGCGATCACCTGGGGCGCCCTGGCCTCGGCGGCGATGGCCCTCTTCGGCTACCTGAAGGTGACCGCCTCCGAGGTCGGCGCCGCCTTCAGGATCGGCTCGACGGGCACGATGCTCTCGACGTCCCTGTCGCTCGCGCTCATCGGCGTGGGCCACCTGGTCGGCATGACGGTGGGCGTCGCGATGCTCATCGGCATGCTCACCTCCTACGGTGTCCTGCTGCCCCTGTACGCGAACGGCCAGCTGGACGGCGCGAAGGACCTGACTGAGGCCCTGTCGACGGTCTTCAAGTCGGACGTGCGTTTCATTGGCGCGGGCGTCATGGCGGTCGCCGCCATCTGGACGCTCATCAAGATCATGGGCCCGATCGTCCGCGGCATGTCCGAGTCGCTGCGCGCCTCGCGCGGCGCCAAGGAAGACGGCGCCCAGATCGATCGCACCGAGCAGGACATTCCCGGCAAGTGGGTCATCGTCTCCATTTTTGTGGCCATGATTCCGATCGCGGGACTGCTGTGGTGGTTCATGCGCGGCACGCAGATCGAGCACAACACGGCCGTCCTGATCGCCGTGTCGGTTCTCTTCATCCTGCTCGCCGGCCTGCTGGTCGCGGCGGTGTGCGGTTACATGGCGGGCCTCATCGGCTCGTCGAACTCGCCCGTGTCGGGCGTCGGCCTGCTGGTCGTCGTCATCACGGCGGTCGTCATCCTGGCGGTGCACGGCCGCGGTTCGACCACGGAGGAGAACACGGCGCTCATCGCCTACACGCTGTTCACGTCCGCGATTGTGTTCTGCATCGCGACGATCGCGAACGATAACCTGCAGGACCTCAAGACCGGCCAGCTGGTGGGCGCGACCCCGTGGAAGCAGCAGGTCGCCCTGGTTATCGGCGTCGTCTTCGGTTCGCTGATCATTCCTCCGGTCCTGGAGCTCATGCAGAACTCCTTCGGCTTCCAGGGTGCGCCGGGTGCCAGCCCGGACGCGCTGGCGGCCCCGCAGGCCTCGCTGATTTCCTCGCTCGCGAAGGGCGTGCTCGGCGGCGGCATCGACTGGAAGCTCCTGGGTATCGGCGCGGCGATCGGTGTCGTCGTCATCATCATTGACGAGGTCCTGCGCCCCGCCTCGAAGGGCAAGCTGGCCCTGCCTCCGCTCGCGGTCGGCATGGGCATCTACCTGCCGGCGTCCCTGACGATCCTGATCCCGATCGGCGGCCTGATTGGCTTCCTGTACAACAGGTGGGCTGACAAGCAGGCGGACGTGGAGCGCGCGAAGCGCTTCGGCACGCTGGCTGCGACGGGTCTGATCGTGGGCGAGTCCCTGTTCGGCGTCGTCTACGCGGGCATCGCGGGCGCGACGGGCTCGGAGTCCCCGCTGGCGCTGCCGTTCATCGGCGACGGTTTCACCCCGGTCGCGAACGTGCTGGGCATCGTGTTCTTCGCGGGCGCGACGTGGCTGCTTTACGGCTTCGCCCGTAAGATCACGCGCGACTCGGATCGCGAGTCGAAGGCTCAGGACGGCGCGCAGAGCGTGCAGGGCTGACCCGGTCCTCACACTTTCCCCGGCCTCGTTCCTGTTCTCAGGGACGAGGCCGGGGTTCGTCACGCGCTCGCCCGGGCCACGAGGCCGGGGTTCGTCACGCGCTCGTCGCCTGTCGGCGGGCGCGAACTTGTGCCCATTCGGGCGGCCAAAAATCCCACAATGTGAACACCGAGCGTCTTTGACAGCTGAGAACTAACTGCATGTCAAGGCATATTTGACTGTATTCCAGCAATAATTACGCTTTTCTGACTAGTTGAATAATGATACTTTAATAACATGAGACACATCCTGGAACCGGACGTCACGTGGCTGCGGGAGCCAGGAACGTCGGTGAACCGCTTGACGGTGCACGCGACGTGGAGGTCACGCAGGCCACTTCAGATGCTGTCGAGCACCTGGCAGGTTACCGGTGCCACTGGCACCGCTTCGGAGCTGATTCGTCGTGCTCCCACTCAACAGAATTTCGGCGCGACGTCTGTGCCCGGCGTCCTCGAGCTGGACGGCTCGTGGTTGCGCGGTGAGGATCAGGCCCGCGAGGAGGACGCCTCCCGTGTCGGCGACGAAGAGCCCTCCGACCTGGTGCACGCCTCGATTCTGCGCCGCAAATTCATCTTCGATGCCCCGTTGAAGGAGGCGGTTGAGCGCGGCTGGATGATGACGCTGACTTTCGGCGGCTTCTCTGGCCCTCTCTACGCGTGGGTTGATGGAACGTTCGTTGGTTTCTGCGCGGACGGTTTCATTCCTGCGGCCTTCGACGTGACCAGCGCGTTGCAGCCTACTCACTCGCATGCGCTCGTCGTGTTGCTGATGGATTCGCCGGTGTGCTGCCACGGTTTGTTCCGCGAGGTGTCGTTGGAGGCCAGGCCTCCGGCGCACATCGTGGACGTGGTGCCGGTGGCGTCCCACGATGGTCGCGCGGGCGCGCTGACGCTGCGGGTTGAAACGACGGGCGGTGTCGAGGTTCACGCCGCGCTCGTGAACGAGACCGAGCAGGAGAGGCTGTGGTCTGCGGTCGCTTCTCCTGATGAGGTTGTGACCGCGCGGGGTCTGGACGTGATTCCGTGGAGCGCGGAGGAGCCGGCGCTGTATCGGCTGATTGTGACGCTGCGCGACGAAGAGGGGGTCAAGGACACGGTTTCCCTTGACCTCGGCTTCCGCGACGTTGAGGCGACCTCCCAGGGGGTGAGCCTGGCGGGCAAGGCGCTGGCCCTGCGGGGAGTGACCCGCAACGAGTGCGACGGGCGCACGGGCCTGGCCGTCAACATCCCGGATATGCTCGACGACATCGTGTGGTGTAAGCGCCACGGCGTCAACACGGTCGTGATCGCTGACGCGCCCGGGCACGCCCGATTCCTGGATCTGGCCGACGAGTACGGCCTGTACATCATCGACTGCGCGTCAAACCTGTACGGCCCGGGGGTGGCACGCGACGAGGCCATCGAGGCCGCGCTCCGTCGGGATCGCGCGCACCCGAGCGTCATCGCCTGGGCGATCGGGGACGAAGAGGACGAGGTCCGCGCCGCCCACGCTCTCGATCCGACGCGCCCGGAGTACTCCCAGGCGCGTTTCCCGGACCTGCGCAAGGTGCGAGGCGAGGAGTTGCACTACGCGCCGGTGACGGTGGCGCCCTCGTATTCGGGGGTGACGGTACGCAACCACATGACGTTCACGTCCACGTCGGATCTGGAGTTCCTGTGCCGCGTGGTCGAGGAGGGCCACGAAACGTGGGAGTATTCGGCGTCCCTGGATGTCGCGCCGGGCGAGATGGGCTTCCTTGAGGTGCCCTGGCCGTCCTCGGGCATCCGCGAGGTCTCGGTGCGTCTGTCGTACAGCACGGGCTGGGCGTCGGCGGGCTTTGAGATCGCGCACGGAAGCTTGACGGTGTAGGGCGCGTCGGCCTCGCGATGCACCGCGACGGCCGGGGCACACACGCCGCGCACGGCTCGCACAGCCCGAAGCGCGCACGGCGCCCCGGATAGCGCGACGAGGCGAAACGCTCAGCGGAAGGCGGCGCGCCTCGTCGGGATGGTCGGCATGCCGAGCATGACCGAGCTCGACCCGCCGCACGACGCCGGCTCTTCGACGTCCACGAGCTGGAGAACCTCGCTGTCGCGCGCCTCCGGGTCCTGCAGGGCGGTGGCGAGCATCAGCTTGATGCGGTTGAGCTGGTTCACCTCGGAGGCACCCGGATCGTAGTCGACGGCCACGACGTTCGCCTCGGGGTAGCGGGTGCGCAGCGCACGGAACATGCCCTTGCCGACGACGTGGTTGGGCAGGCACGCGAACGGCTGGGCGCAGATGATGTTCGGGCAGCCGTGTTCGATCATGTCGACCATTTCGGCGGTCAGGTACCAGCCTTCGCCGGCCTGGTTGCCCAGGCGCGCAATGTCCTGGGAACGCTCGATCATCTCTTCGATGGGCCGGTGCGGCTCGAACTTGCCGTTCGTCGCAGCGAACGCGCGGTGCACGGGCTTCTCGTACTTCTTGAGCGCCCAGAGCACGATCGGCATGATGTAGCGCTGCTTGCCGTCGATACCCAGGTTCTCCTTGTCCCACGCGGCGGTGGCCACGGAGTTGTGGAAGAACTGCATGAGGCCGGGCAGTTCGGCCTCGCAACCCTCGGCCTCGATGACGTCAACCGCGTGGTTGTTGGCGTCGGGGTGGAATTTCACGAGGATCTCGCCGACCAGGCCGACGCGCGGCTTGCGCGGGGTGTCACGCAGGGGCAGGGCGTCGAAGGCGCGCACGCACTCGCGGATGATCTTTCCATAGGAGACGCGCCCACCCAGGGCGGCCACGCGGCCCGACGTGATCCACTCCTGCACGTAGGCGTCCCACGTGCGGTACAGGTCCATCGCGGAGCCGGGCGTAGCCTCGTAGGGGCGCACGCGCAGCAGCATCGACTGGATGGCGTCGCCGATGACGAAGGCCTGGATGGCCTTGTGGATGTGGGGGATCCCCAGGTGGAAGCCGGGGTTGTCCTCGATGCCCTGGACGGACAGGGCGATGACGGGGACCTGCGGGTATCCGGCGTCGCGCAGGCCTTTGCGCAGCAGGGCCGCGTAGTTGCTGGCGCGGCACATGCCGCCCGTCTGCGTGATACCCACGGCGGTACGGTCGGGGTCGGCGCGCCCGGAGATGAACTCGTCGAGGAGCTGGCCGATGACGACGATCGCCGGGTAGCACGAGTCGTTGTTGACGTATTTCAGGCCGACCTCCATGGAGGTGCGGCTCGTATGCTCCAGGACACGCACCTTCAGGCCCGCGGTCGCGAACAGCGGGGTGAGGAAACGGAAGTGGATCGGCGACATCTGGGGGGCGAGGATCTCGTAGCCGGCCTCGCGCATCTCCTCGGTGAAGACCGCGCGCGGCTTGATGTGCCCGGCCGCCTCCTCGCGGGCGGCGTCCCCGGAGGGGTCGCGCAGGGTGGCCGTGTCGACGGAACCCGACACCAGGCCCACGGACGAGGCGGGGGCCAGTCCCGCTCCATCCGCGCCGTTCTCGCCGTCGCCGGCCCCGGCCTCGTTAATCGCGGAGGTGAGGGAGGCGCGCTCGGTGATCGCCGCGTCGAGGGAACGCAGGCGAATCTTGGCGGCGCCCAGGTTGGAGACCTCGTCGATTTTGAGGACGGTGTGCACGTCGCCGCGGCCCTCGAGGATCTCCTGGACCTGGTCGGCGGTGATCGCGTCGACGCCGCAGCCGAAGGAGTTGAGCTGGACCATCTCGAGGTCGGGCTCGTCGCCGACGCGGGCGGCGGCCTCGTAGAGGCGCGAGTGGTAGGACCACTGGTCGAGGACGCGCAGCGGGCGCTCGAGGCGCGCATCGATGATGGAGTCCTCGGTGAGGACTGCCATGCCCAGGCCGACAATGACCTCGGGGATACCGTGGTTGATCTCGGGGTCGAGGTGGTAGGGGCGGCCTGCGAGCACGATGCCGCGCACGCCGTGCTCCCGCATCCACTCGATGGTTTCGACGCCCTTCGCGCGGATCTCGGCCTTAACGGCGGCGTCCTCCTCCCACGCCTTATCCAGGGCGGCCTTCATCTCCTCGACGGGGATGTCGTAGCCGTATTCCTTGAAGGTCTTGGACAGGTGGGCGGGCAGGTAGTCGCGGTTGCCGAAGTTGACGAAGGGGCTGATGAACTTTGTGCCGGGCTCCGCCAGGCGCTCCATGTTGTTGCGGATGACCTCGGGGTAGGTCGCCACGATGGGGCAGTTGAAGGAGTTTTCGGACTCGGTGAGCTTCTGCTCGAAGTCGACGCAGGGGTAGAAGATCGTCGTGATGCCCTTGTCCAGCAGGGACTCGATGTGCCCGTGGACGAGCTTGGCCGGGTAGCACACGTTCTCCGAGGGGATGGACTCCATGCCCGTCTCGAACAGGTCGTGGTTGGAACGGCCCGAAATCATGACGCGGAAGCCCAGCGCGGTGAGCATCGTGAACCAGAAGGGGTAGTTCTCGTACATGCCGAGCACGCGCGGGATGCCAATGTCGCCGCGGAACGCCTTCTTCTCGGTGAGGCGGCGGTAGCCGAAGATACGCTTGTATTTCCAGTCGTAGAGGTTGGGCAGCTCCGACTTCTTGGGCACGCGCTCCAGGGACGCGCCGCGCTCGCAGCGGTTGCCCGACACGTGGCGCTCACCATTGGAGAAGGTCGAGATCGTCATCTGGCAGTGGTTCTGGCACAGGCGGCACGTCTTGCGGGTCGTGTCCACGCTGAAGCCTTCCAGGGCCTCAATCGTGGCCAGGGACGAGGTCCCCTCACCCGTGTCGTGCATGCGCGCGGTCAGGGCGGCGCCGTAGGCACCCATGAGGCCCGCGATGTCGGGGCGCACGACCTCGCGACCGGTGAGCAGTTCGAAGGCGCGCAGCACCGAGTCGTTGAGGAAGGTGCCGCCCTGCACGACGACGCGCTCACCCAGGTCCGAGGGCTCCTTGAGCTTGATGACCTTGTAGAGGGCGTTACGCACGACGGAGTAGGACAGGCCGGCGCTGATGTCGCGCACGTCCGCGCCTTCCTTCTGCGCCTGCTTGACGGAGGAGTTCATGAACACCGTGCAGCGGGTGCCCAGATCCACGGGGGAGGAGGACTCCATGGCCATGCGCGCGAAGGAACGCACGTCGGTTCCCATCGTCTGCGCGAAGGTCTGGAGGAAGGAGCCGCAGCCCGAGGAGCAGGCCTCGTTGACGGAGATGGAGTCCACCGCGTGGTCACGGATGCGCAGGTACTTCATGTCCTGACCGCCGATGTCGATGACGGAGGTGACGCCGGGGCAGATGAATTCGGCGGCGCGGTAGTGGGCCATCGTCTCGATTTCGCCCTCGTCCATGGTGAGGGCGGCCTTGACCAGGCCCTCGCCGTAGCCGGTTGCGCACGAGCGGCCGATCTCGCAGCCCTCGGGGAGTGCGCCTCGCACGGCGCGCACGATGTCGACGGCCGCGGCCACGGGGTCGCCCTCGTTGGAGGCGTAGTGGGTGAAGACGATGCGGTCCTGAGAGTCGATAACGACGGCCTTAATCGTCGTGGAACCCGCGTCGATGCCGAGCCAGCAGCGGCCCTCGGCCTCGTCGAGGCTGGCCTTGGGGATCACGTCGAGGCTGTGGCGGGCCACGAACTCCTCGCGGTCCTCGGGGGTAGCGAAGAGGGGATCCATGCGCGGGGATTCGACCTGCACGGGGGCGGCAGCGAGGCGCTCCATGAGGGTGGTGAGCTTGTCGCCGCGGGTGTCGACGGAGGTGGCCCCCGCCTCCTCGGCCTGGCGCACCCGCTTGGCGGCCTCCTTCTCGGCGAGGAGGGCCGCGCCGATGGCGACGTAGAGCTGGGCGTCGTCGGGGGTCACGAAGGCGTCGGCCTTGGGCAGGAGGGCCTTGTAGGCCTCACGCAGAGCGGGCAGGAAGTGCAGGGGGCCGCCGAGGAACATGACGGTCCCGCGGATCGGGCGACCGCACGCCAGGCCCGCGATGGTCTGGGTGGCGACGGCGTTGAAGATGGAGGCGGCCAGGTCCTCGTGGGCGGCGCCCTGGTTGATGAGGGGCTGGATGTCGGACTTGGCGAAGACGCCGCAGCGCGAGGCGATCGGGTAGAGCTGGGTGTGGCGGGTCGCCATCTCGCCCAGGCCCGCGGCGTCCGTGTGCAGGAGGGTCGCCATCTGGTCGATGAACGCGCCGGTGCCGCCCGCGCAGGTGCCGTTCATGCGCTGCTCGGGGGTGGGGTGCAGGTAGGTGAGCTTGGCGTCCTCGCCGCCCAGCTCGATGACGACGTCGACCTCGGGGTGGAGGCGCTGGGTGGCCTCGGTGCCGGCGATGACTTCTTGGACGAAGGGGATGCCCATGGCGCGGGCGGTGGTCAGGCCGCCGGAGCCGGTGATGGCCGCGTGGACGCGGGCGCCGGGCAAGGCACGTTCGACGTCGGCGAGGAGGGCGCCCAGGGATGCGCGCACGTCGGCGTTGTGGCGCCGGTAGTCGGAGAAGAGTCGGCGATTTCCGTCCAGGACGACGGCCTTGACCGTGGTCGAACCGACGTCGATGCCGAGCTGATAGGGGCGGCGGTGCTCGCTGGCGCGCTGCGTTGTCATGGGACCTCCTTGAATCATCCATCAACTTAGGACCAGGATCGTATCCCGTCAAAGGTATGGTTTACCTTCCTCGCACGCGGCACTAAAACGGCGTAGAACCAGGGAAAATCGCCTGTATGACACATCACGCAGACCGCGAGACGCACGACGCGTCCGACGAGAATTACAACATGTGAAGCGTTGCAAAATTAGACCCCTCGGCAAGAAACCCTCCCCCGGCCTCGTCTCGCCAGCGCGGCGCTGCCCCGCCTGCCTCGCCATGGCCTCGCGCATCTTCAGCGCACGCGCACGTTAACCCGCTAAGTGGAGTGTTAACCCCCTATTGCGCACGTAAACCCTCTAATCTGCACGTGGGCGGGGCTGCCCACGCTCACAACAGCGGGTTAACGTGCGAATTCGTCGGCGGTCGTCTCGCAGATTCCGCGTTTGTTCTTGTTATTGGGTGCGCTGCACCCGATCCGTAGGCATTACACCCCTTCTGTTCGGGTGCAGCGCCACATAACGGGTGCAGCGCCACGTAACGGGTGCAGCGCCAGTGGCTCGTCCCCTGCACACCAGTCCACACGCAGCGGCGATAACGCAGAACTACTCCTGAAGCGCGTCGGCGATTATCGAGGCCAACCTCAACAACCATCCCGTGCCCCACACTGACCACACTTTCACTTGTTCTGAGGGGCAGTGCACCCGATCCGTAGGCATTACACCCCTTCTGTTCGGGTGCAGCGCCACATAACGGGTGCAGCGCCACGTAACGGGTGCAGCGGCCCTCGCGCTGTTTGTCTAGTCCTGGGTTTTGCGGAGGCTTGTTGAGGCCGCTTCCTTTCGTGTTGTTGTGTGTTGGTTTTCTGCTTGTTGTGGTGTGATGCCGCCCAGGGCGAGGTGGGGGCGGCGGGTGTTGTACCAGTGGACCCAGGCGGCGGTTTCGCGTTCGACCTCGCGCCGATCGCGCC
>NZ_ALIY01000198.1:0-1682 GCF_000283035.1 Actinomyces sp. ICM58 | reverse complement strand
GGCGCTCAGGGAGGCGGCCATCGCGGCGGCCCCCTCCAGGTCGGCGTGGGTGAGGAGGACGAGGGCGTCGGCGCGGATGACCTGGGCGAGGCGTGCGGAGCGTTCGTCCCACCGGCCGGCGTCGACGATGAGGGGAGCCCCGAGGCTCCGGCACGCCGCGACCACGCGCGGGTCGTCCGCTCTGGCGCCTCCTCGTCCGTCCCCGACGAGGGCGCTCACGCCGTCAATCCGGGGCAGGTGGTCGCGCAGGGCGGGCAGGTAGGAGTCCTCCGAGGCGTCCAGGTCCGCCCACCGCACTCCCGGCAGGCAGTGATCGCGCGCGCGTGCGAAGCCGGGCACCGACCCGGAGGCGTCCACGACCACCGGTTCGCGCGATCGGCCATCCTGCTGCGTCGTTCTCTGGATGGAGCGAGGCCGAGGGATCACTCGCGCGAGGAGAGCGCGCCACCGCCTCTCACGCGCGGAACGCGCGAGGAGGCGCACGACGCGCGTCGTTCCCAACCCTCCGGCGATCCCGGCCACCACCCACACGGCGCCGTCCCGCCGCTGGCGCCAGGAGGCCTCGGCGATGAGGGAGACGACGAGCGCGCTGTCCCCGGGCAGGCTCACCTGTCCCCCGCCGCCCACGCGCACGCAGGGCACGAGCGCGGGAACGGGAGCTCCAGGCGCGGCGAGGACGAGGGAGGCGCGCGAGGGGTCCTCGCACAGGCGCGCTCCCGCCACGGTGACGGTCTCGCGCGCGTAGTCGGCGTCGGGCGAGGTCAGGCCCACGAGGGCGACGAGGCCCGGGCCGGGTGCGGCGTTAGGGTTCATTCCTCCACGGTGCGCGCTGGCGGCACGCGCGTCTACCTGCACGCGCGCCCCTGTGGACAACGCAGATGCGAAATGACACCCTGTGCATAGAAGGGTCCGACGGCGGGCCCCTGTGGATAATCCCAACGCTGGAGTGAACGCGATGGCACGTGCGGCCTTTTTTGACTTGGATAAGACGATCCTCGACACCTCGTCGAACGTGGCGCTGTCGGGGCCCTTCATCGAGGCCGGCCTGATGACTCGACGCACCGCGATCGCCTCCGTGCTGGTCCAGCTGCCCTACCTGCTGGCGGGCGCGGACGAGTCGCGCATGGAGCAGATGGCCGAGGCGATGGGGCGCATGGCGCGCGGCTGGAACGCGGCGTTCCTGGAGGCGACGGTCGAGGACGCGCTGGAGCGCACGATCGCGCCGGTGTGTTACGCCCAAGCTCTCCGGCGCATCGCTTACCACAAGAGCATCGGTGACGTCGTCGTGATCGCGTCGGCATCGGTGGAAGAGGTGGTGCGTCCGATCGCGACGATGCTGGGCGCGGACGAGGTCCTGGCGTCCCAGGCGGCCGTGGACGACGACGGGTGTTTCACGGGGGAGGTCACCCACTTCAACCAGGCGCAGGGCAAGGCGGATGCGTGCGAGCAGTTGGCTCGCACGCGCGGCTGGGAACTGTCGCAGTGCTCGGCGTACTCGGACTCGGTGTCGGATGCCCCGCTCCTGCGCCTGGTCGGCCACCCCTACGCGGTCAATCCGGACCGGGCGCTGCGCGAGATGGCCGAGCGCGAGGGCTGGCCGACGCTGACCTTCTCGTCGACCGTTCGCGTGCTGCCCCGCCGGGTGCCCACGCCCGCGAAGATCGCCGTTCCCTTCGTGGCCG
>NZ_ALIY01000197.1:0-3393 GCF_000283035.1 Actinomyces sp. ICM58 | reverse complement strand
CCGACGACGCCGAGTCCGGGCTGGTTCGCGAACGCGGTCACGGGCTCCAGCGACAGGCCACGGTCCGCGGCGCCCGACGTGATCGCGCGGGCGACGGGGTGCTCGGAGAGGGATTCGACAGAGGCAGCCAGGGACAGGGCCGAGGCCTCGTCCACCTCAGGTGAGCCGCCCGCGCCGGGAGCGACCGCGACGGACTCGAGGGACATGACGCCCGTGGTGACGGTGCCCGTCTTGTCCAGGAGCATGGTGTCGATCGAGCGCGTCTGCTCGAGGATTTCCGCGTTCTTGATGAGGATGCCGAGCTGCGAGGCGCGCCCCGACCCGACGAGGATCGCGGTGGGCGTGGCCAGGCCGAGTGCGCACGGGCACGCGACGACCAGGACGGCGACGGCCGCCGTGAATGCGGCCTGCACGCCGCCGCCCGCGAGTAGCCAGCCCCCGAGCGTTAGCAGGGAAACGACGATGACGATCGGCACGAACACGCCGGAGATCTGGTCCGCGAGGCGCTGGACGGGGGCCTTGCCGGCCTGGGCCTCGGCGACCATGCGCCCGATCTGCGCGAGCGTCGTGTCGGATCCGACGCGGGTGGCGCGCACCAGCAGGGAGCCCCACGTGTTGACGGTCGCGCCCGTCACGGCGTCGCCGGGGGCGGCGTCCACGGGCACGGATTCACCCGTGAGGAGCGAGGTGTCCAGGGCGGAGGAGCCCTCGACGATGATGCCGTCGGTCGCCACCTTCTCGCCCGGGCGCACCGCAAAGAGGTCCCCGACCTGCAGGGACGAGGCGGGCACGACCTGTTCGCTGCGCTCGCCCGTTGCGGGGTCGACGGTCACGAGCGTCGCCTCCTTGGCGCCCATGCGCAGCAGAGACCGCAGCGCGTCGCCCGCGCGGTAGCGTGCGCGTGCCTCCAGGTAGCGGCCCGTCAGCAGGAATACGACGATCATGCATGCGCCCTCGAAGTAGATCTCCGCGTGGCCGGCGTGCGCCGCGCGCGGGATCAGGCTCATCTGCATGCGCATCCCGAGCATTCCGGCGCCGCCCCACAGGAGGGCCCACCAGCTCCACAGCGTGGAGGAAATGACGCCGAGGGAGACGAGCGTGTCCATCGTCGTCGACCCGTGGCGCCCGGCCGCGAAGGCCGCCCGGTGGAAGGGCCACGCCCCCCACGTGACCACCGGGATCGAGGCCGCCGCGACGACCCACTGCCACCCCGTGAACTGCCACGCGGGAACCATCGACAGGAGCATCGCGAGGATGCCGAGGGGCGCGGAGACGATGAGGCGGCGGCGCAGGTCGGTGGCGTGGGCGCGGGTGCCCTCGCCCACCTGGGGGGTGGGGGCCGAGGCCTGGGATGCCCCGTGCGAAGAGGCGGTAGCTGTGTGGTCGTGCGTCACGGAATCAGTGGACATAGGTACCCTCCGGGGGTATGATCGGGCGAAAGGAAACGAGGCCGGGGGAGGTGCCCCGGCCTCGTCGGTGAGGCGTGGACGTCCTCAGAAGTCGCGCGAGATGCCGGTCAGTGTGAAGCCGGCCTCGGACACCGCGTCGCTCAGCGCCGCGTCGTCCAGGGGGGTGTCGGTCAGGACGGTCACCTTGGAGGTGGCGCCCGAGTTGAGGATGACGTCGACGTTCTTGACGCCGGGGATCTCGCCCAGCTCTTCTTTGACGCTCATCACGCAGTGGCCGCAGGTCATGCCGTCGACGGACAGCTCGATGGTGCGATCGATCTCGGTGGTCATGATGTCTCCTTGTTGTTAGGACTTGATGAGGCGTGCGATGGCCGCGGCCGCCTCGTCGACTTTGGCCTGCGCGGCCTCGTCGGATTCGCGCGCCGCCGTGACGACGCAGTGGTTCATGTGGTCTTTGAGCAGGTTAACCGCGACGGAGTCGATGGCCGACTGGACGGCGGAGACCTGCGTGAGGATGTCGATGCAGTAATCGCCCTGCGAGATCATGCGCTGCAGGCCGCGGACTTGGCCTTCGATGCGGCGCAGGCGCGCGAGGTGATTCTCGGTGTTGCCGTGGTAGCCGTGCTCGTTGCTCATGAGACTGAGTGTACCCCTAGGGGGTATGGGTGTCAAGGGGGTGTCGTCAACGAGCGCTGTGGGGGTGGCGACATGCATCCCCCAATGCGGCGCGCCCAGTCCCGGCCCGCAGTTCACAATAACCCCCTGGACAAACTCCACGACCTGGGCGGGGATACCCTCCTTGGCCAGGAGCATCTCACTCATCTCCACGGCCTGCTGGTAATGGGGGATCATCATCTGGGCAAACATGATGTCCGCGTCGTTGTAATCGGCGGAGATCTCCCCGTCCGCCTCAGTCGTTGCCATGGTGGTCTCGGTCGTCTCAGCGGTAGTCGTCGCAGCGCTGGTGGCCGAGGTGGTGGCGTCGGTGTTGCCTGACTCGGTGGCCTTACCGCAGGCGGCCAGCGCCAGGGCGGAGGCCACGGCGAGAGCGGAAAGAACATAGGGTGCGCTTCATGGTGGAGCCTTTCAGGGTCATATGGGGGCAGTGGAGAGAAGTGGTGGATCAGTGGACGGCGGTGGATGCCGGAGTAGGCGTGGTGTGTTCCTCCTTCGGACTGGTGGGAGCCAGGTGGGCCGGGTCCAGATCAATCCGGCGCAGCAGCTGAGCGTTAAGCGCCACCACAATCGTCGACAGCGACATCAACACCGCAGCAGCAGCCGGGGGAAGCAGAATGCCGCTAGAGGCGAGCACGCCGGCGGCCAGGGGCACGGACAAGATGTTGTAACCGGACGCCCAGATGAGGTTCTGGATCATCTTGCGGTAGCTGGCCTGCGAGAGCTCAATCATCGACAATATTGCCCGGGGATCGTCACTGGCCAGGACCACTCCGGCGGATTCCATCGCCACATCCGTGCCGGCCCCGATGGCGATGCCGACCTCGGCGCGGGCCAGGGCCGGGGCGTCGTTGACACCGTCGCCGACCATGGCCACGCTCAGGCCACGCTCCTGTAACTGGGTGACCTTGGTGTCCTTGTCCTGGGGCAGGACCTCGGCGAAGACCTCATCAATCCCCAGGTCCTGGCCAACCGCACGGGCCACCTGCTGCGCGTCACCGGTAATCATCGCGACCTTCACCCCGCGGTCCTGCAGGGCTTTCACAGCGGCGCGGGATTCGGGGCGGATCTTGTCCTCAACGGCCACCGCACCGATAATCTGACCGTCGCGGACAATATGGAGTACACCGGCCCCACGCCCGGTCCAGGCGCTGGTGGTGTCGGTGAGCTCGGCCGGGGTGGTGAGGTTGAACTCGCGCAGCATGTTCGGCCCGCCCACGAGGATCTCAGCGCCATCGACAGTGGCCCGGACCCCCCGGCCGGAGGCGTCGCTGAAACCAGTTGCACGGATTTGCCGACGAGAGGCCTC
>NZ_ALIY01000196.1:0-1903 GCF_000283035.1 Actinomyces sp. ICM58 | reverse complement strand
TCGCGCCTCGGGGCCCACCAGCGATTGCGCTGACGCGATCACTGAGCCTTGTCGGCCTCGGCAATCTTCGCGCGCACGTCGTCCATGTCGAGCTTCTGAATCTGAGAGATCAGATCCTCCAAGGCAGACAGCGGCAGGGCGCCGGACTGGCGGAACACCGCGATACCATCGCGGAACGCCATCAGCGTCGGGATCGACGTGATCTGCGCGGCCATCGCGAGCTGCTGCTGATCATCCGTGTCGATCTTGCCGAAAACAACGTCCGGGTACTTCTCGGAAGCCTCTTCGAAGACGGGGCCGAACTGACGGCACGGACCACACCAGGTCGCCCAGAAGTCGACCAGGACGATGTCATTGCCGGACACAGTCTGCTCGAAGTTCTCCTGCGTCAGAGTAACGGTAGCCATGTTTCTCCTTATGTCGCCGACGCGCGCGTCGGCCGGTCAGTCGGGGCCGGACTGCCCCTGCGTTCTGTCTGATTCAACGGGCAATGCCCGCACCTTATTCCCCGGAAGGAAGCGCAGAAGCGGTGACGTGGCGCACGTTCTCCTCGGAGGCGCCCAGACCTCGCAAAATGAAGGTCTCCACCAGGGCCAACGCCGACTCGCGGTGCACCTCATCGTTCGGGAGGCGCTGGCCCGCCAACGTCGCGTGGATCAGATGCACCGCGCCGAGCGTATTCTGCTGCGCGATCAGCGAACGGTCCATGGCCTCGTCGAGAATACCGATGAGGACCTCACCCACCATGCCCGCATGATCGGTGAGGTGCGAGGCACCAGCGCCCGACATCTGCCGGCGCAGCCCCATGCCCGCCTTCACGTGGTAGCGGCTCGTCATCTGCAGGTGCGAGCGGATGTAGAGGCGCAGGCGCATGAGCGGGTCAGGCTCGGCGGCCAGGCGCGCAGTCAGGACCCGCGTGAACTCCTCCGTCACCTGACGCATGTAGGCCAGGAGCAGCACCTCCTTGTCCCCGAAGTGATTGTAGACCGCCGTGCGGCCCACTCCGGCGCGCTCAGCGATCTGACTCATCGTGATGGATTCGAAGGATTGCTCGGCCATGAGGGAGCCAAGCGCCTCAAACAGGCGCGAGCGGGTGATCTCGCGGTGAGAGGCGAGGGACTCGCCAATAATCTTCGGCATGCGCTTATTCTGACATTACGCCCCCATGTGTCGTCAAATGGTGGCGGGCGTCGTTCTCGCGGTGAGGAAGCGACGCGGGCCGAGCCAGACACCCCCTCAGCGCGCCCGACACAGCTCACGCGCGCCGGTTCGGCCGCCAGCTCCGAGCCCTCGTTCCCCACCTACTGCGGCCACCTGCTTCGGCCGCCAGCTCCCCCGCCTCGCGACGCGTCACCGGCCGCAGCGGGCGACCACGGCCTCGACGATGGGCAGGTCCGCGCCAATCCACGGCAGCATCGCCAACTCGGCGATGGGCACCCAGCGGGCCTCCACGTGCGAGGCCCCCACACGCGGGGACGGCGAACCGGGCGCCACCTCGGCGAGCCACACGCCCATGACACGCCCTCCCAGGATCGGCCACCACAGCCCACCCTCGGGAGCGACGCGCTCCCCCACCCGCAGGCGGGCGCCGAGCTCTTCGGCGATCTCACGTTCAAGAGCGGTGACCGCGTCCTCACCCTCTTCGATCTTGCCGCCGGGCAGCTCGAACTGGCCGCGCAGCTCCTGCGGGTACGCGCGCGAGCAGGCGAGCAGCTCGGTGGGATGCTCCAGGGAATCGACGATGGCTGCAGCCACCACGGGACGAGGCATGGGTCCTCCAATCGGTCGGGCTCCCTTCAGTGTATCCGCGGCCGAGGCGTCGGGACGGCGGCGGCGGCGGAAGCGGCGGGACGGCGGCAGAAGCAGTGGGCGCGGCTAGAGCAGTGGGCGCGGCTAGAGCAGT
>NZ_ALIY01000195.1:0-9195 GCF_000283035.1 Actinomyces sp. ICM58 | reverse complement strand
CCTCGGGGCCGCGTCCTCTTCGAGCGAGAAGACGACCGGGGGCGAGGCCGGGGTCCCCTCGGCGTCCGACAGCGGGCGCACGTGGGCGCCGAAGGCGCGCAGCAGGGCGGCGAGCGTCGGGTCGTCCGTCGCGAAGGAGCGCCCCGCGATGAGCATGTTCGTGGCCCGCGCGTAGGCGCGTAGCAGCAGCTGGGCGGCGAGTGGATCCAGGGCGCTGTTCATGCGTCAAACGTAGCAACTGTGGCGTCAGTGTCGGGGATGAGCCAGGGGGCGACCAGGGCGGTCCCTCATAGAAACGCGCGGGGCTGCGGGCCTATCGTTCACACATGACACACGACACGGCGGGTCTGGTGACCCGAGCACTGACGAAAACATACATGCGTGGGAACACGCCCGTCCACGCCCTGGCAGGCGTCGACCTGACCCTCCCGCAGGGCACGCAGGTGGCGATCATGGGTCCCTCGGGCTCCGGCAAGACCACGCTCCTGCACTGCCTGGCGGGCGTGCTGCGCCCCAGCTCCGGGTCAATCATGCTCGACGGCGAGGAGATGACGACCATGTCGGAGCGGGTGCTCTCCGACCTGCGCCTGCGCCGCTTCGGCTTCGTGTTCCAGGACGGCCAGCTCCTGCCCGAGCTGCCCACGCAGGAGAACATCGCGATGCCCCTCATGCTCGCGGGCACGCCCAAATCGCAGGCCATCGCCCGCGCACGCGAGATCCTGACGAACCTCGGCCTCGACGGCGCCGGCCCCTACCGCCCCGGCCAGCTCTCGGGCGGCCAGGCCCAGCGCGTCGCGATCGGGCGCGCGCTCGCCACCAATCCTTCGGTGATTTTTGCGGACGAGCCCACGGGCGCCCTCGACCAGGCAACCGGCGGTGAGGTCATGGCCCTCCTGACGAGCGCCTGCGCCTCCACCGGCGCATCCCTCGTCCTCGTCACCCACGACCCCGCCGTCGCCGCGCGCCTGCCGCACACGATCCACGTGCGCGACGGCCGCATCTCCCTCGAGGCCCGAGGCAGTGGCGCCCCCATCCAGGGGGTGGCCCGATGAGCGCCGTGCGCACAGCCGCCGGAGCGCTCCTGCGGTCACGCGACCGGGCGACGAGTGTCCTCACGGTCGCTGCCTTCGCCCTGCCGCACGCGTTCCTGCTCGCGGTCACCGGCGGCGTCATGGCCTTCGGGGCGCGGGCAGCCGTCGCCGCGACGTCGGCCACGGCCGACGATCCCTCGAGCCTCGACGGGATGGCGTCCTTCTACGTGATGCTTGCGTACTTCGCGGCCACCCTGCTGATCGTCCCCATCATCTCGATGGGTGCGGCGGCCGCGCGCCTGGGCATGAGTCGGCGTGAGCGTGACCTCGCGGTCCTGCGCCTCGTCGGCCTCGCGCCGGGCAAGACGAAGCTTGCCTGCATCCTCGAAACCTGCGTGTTCGCGGTTGTCGGCGTCGTCGTCGGATCGATCCTGTACGCCGTGACACTGCCCGCGTGGGGTGCCCTGTCCTTCCAGGGACGCCCGATGGGGGCCAGCGAGATGTGGGTGGGGGTCGTGGCCCTTCTCGTCGAGGGGCTCGCCATGATCCTTTTGGCCGCCCTGTCCTCGTGGCTGGCCATGCGCAAGGTCGCGATCACGCCCCTGGGCGTCGCTCGCCGCAGCCAGGCGGGTCGTGTGAGCGCGGTCGGCCCCGTCCTTGGACTGGTCCTCCTCGTCCTCTGGCTGAGCGTCGGCACCCTCGCGATGAACCTGGGGACTGCTATCGGCATGGCCGTGTTCATGGGCTTCATGGGTGCGATCTTCCTGATCGTCAACCTGGTGGGCGTCTGGTCGATCAGCCTCATGGGGCGCATCATGGCTCGGGCCTCGCGCACCCCTCAGATGATGGTGGCTGGGCGCCGCATGGCCGACGACCCGCGCGCCGTGTGGCGCTCCTTCGGGGCGGTTGCCCTCGTCGGGTTCCTCGTGGGCATCATGTATCCGGCGAGTGATGCGATCTCGATGAGCGGGGACAGGACCGACGAGATCGCGCTTATCGTCATCGGCGACATCAACCGGGGCATGCTGCTCACCTTCGCGATCACCCTCGCGCTGGGAGCTGTGTCGACCGCGGTCAACCAGTCGATCCGCGTCCTCGACTCCGCTGACCAGGTGCGCGCCCTGTCCTACATGGGGTCGCCGCGCGGCTTCATGGACCGCAGCCGTCGCCTCGAGGTCGCGATTCCCGCGTTCGTCATGATCGTCGGCTCGATGCTGCTCGGCATGGTGTTCATGTCGCCGATGCTTGCGGCGGGTGCGGGAAAGGGCTTCCTCATTGCGCTCGCCTCGGCGATTGTGGGCGTCATTCTCATCGTCGTTGCCTCCGAGGCAACCGTCCCGCTGCGCCGCCGAATCCTCGCGAGCGTGCGCGAGGGGCGGGAGTAGAGCGCTCGTCGCTAGTCACGTGGTCCGAGCTACGGGGGAATGTAAAACCGTCGGGGTGTGAGTGTATGGAGAAGGGGGGCGAACCTCTTGGTTCGCCCCCCTTCTGGTGGCTCACTTCTCGAGCTTGTCCTTGACGTCCTCTGCCTTGTCCTTGGCGTCGTCGGCGATCTCCTCTGCCTTGTCCTTGGCATCCTCGGCGGCCTCTTCGACCTTGTCCTTGGCGTCTTCTGCCTTGTCCTTGGCGTCGCCAGCGAGCTCAGCAAGCTTGTCCTTGGCTTCTTCAGCCTTCTCCTTGGCCGCGTCAACGACCTTCTCGAAGCCTTCTTCAGCCTTCTTGGCCAGATCTTCCAGACTCATAATTCTCTCCTCGAAGTAGGGTCGTTCGACGGTTGAACGAACCCAACTATTGTAACATGAGCTGTGATCGACAGCTCATTTGTGTCAGTGTGTAAATTTTTTACGATTTGTGGTCGCGCGCAAGTTGCTTGACATTAAAGAAATCAAACACGTGTGACGCGCGCCTCATGGGTGCTAGGATTGCGCCATTTACACCGCACACGTCAATGGAGACATCGTGTACCGCTCGCCTTCCCAGTACTCGCACGCGGAGGGGGTCGGTGGGGCCGCGCGAGGAGTGCAGGTCACCAGGCCAGCCGTGCGTCGCCGGTCCCCGCGCCGCCCTCATACCCGCCCGCCGCGCGTCCGAGCGTGCGCACGCGAACCGAGCTCGACGAGGAGATCTTCTCCCTGTCGGCCTCGACCCGATCGTCACTGTCCATGGGTGCGCGGCGCTTGTCGCGGCTCGGTGCCCTCGTGGTCGCGATGCTGCCGGCTGCGGCCGTTGCGCTATGGTGGTAGTTCTGAGCCGACCTCGGCGTTCTCCTGAACGGAACGGACGGGCGATACGGAGTCGGTTCCATCATCTGGAGGTGTTGTGTTCCTCGTCGGTTTTCTTCTGCTTGCTGCCCCCGTCCTATTTGTTGCCTTACTGGCGCTGGCTGTCGACGGCACGGCAGCAAAAAGTCGTGAAAGAAAGGCCGCCGATGAGGTGGCGCGGGCCAATCTAGCCGATGGATCTGCGGACAACGCGGGCGAGTTGATCCGCGAGAAACGGCGTCAGGGTTCGAGTGTGGTGCGCGTCTGCGTCATTCTGGGCTTCGTCCTCATCGGAAGCATGCTGTACCTGCCGCCGTTGGCCTGGCTCGCCAGCTTTTTTGATCCGGACGGTAACCCGCCCGCAGTCGCCATGAACTTGGCCTTCTTCTCCGCGCTGCTCTTTATCGCTCCGTTCGGCATGCTTGCGTTCCTGTGCGCCCTCCTCGTGCGCTTCTTCGAAAAGGGCAAAGAGAGGGATCAGGAGCGCTCAGAGTGACCATGCGCGTGCCGCACGAGGCGCCGTGAGGTTGCCCCGGCCTCGTCGCAGGTCGCGCGCACCCGGGCCTCCGGTCGGGCACAATGAAGGCATGACGACCCCCACTGACCCCGCGCGTTACGCGGGCGCCGACCTGCGCCTGGCCGCCGTCGATATGGACGGCACCCTCCTGGACGATGACAAGAACTTTCCGCCCGGCATGGACGAGCTGCTCGACCAGATGGACGCGCGCGGCGTCACCTTCGCGCCCGCGTCCGGCCGCCAGGTGTGGACCCTCATCGACATGTTCCCCGGGCGCCTGGGCATGACCGTCATCGGCGAGAACGGCGGCATCGTCATGCGCGACGGCGTCGAGGTCTCCTCCAGTCCCCTCGACGCCCCCACCATGCGCGAGGCAGTCCGCCTCGTGCGGGAAGCCACCTCGGGTCCGGACGGGATCGACGGCGGCCTGGTCATGTGCGGCAAGCAATTCGCCTACGTCGAGCGCACCGACGACCGCTTCGTCGAGGGGGTCATGCCCTACTACCACCGCACGAAGCGCATCGACGACCAGATCGCCGTCATCGACGCGATCGAGGCCGGCGAGATCGATGACGCGATCGTCAAGCTCGCCGTGTACGTCATTGGGCCGGTCCAGGCGCTCGCGGAGGCCACCCTGGCCAACTTCGCCGACACCCACCAGTACGCGATTTCCGGCGCGAACTGGGCTGACCTGCAGATTCGCGGCGTCGACAAGGGTAGCGCCGTGCGCGACCTGCAGCGCTTCCTCGGCGTGGATCGTTCCCAGACCGCCGTCTTCGGCGACGCGGGAAACGACCTGTCGATGATGAGCGAGGGGGACCTGTCCTTCGCGATGGCCAACGCGTCCGCGGACGTCATCGAGGCCGCGCGCTTCGTCGCGCCCTCCAACAACGAGGCCGGGGTTGCCCAGGTGCTGCGCGTTCTCCTCGGGTGAGTGTTCGTTGCGCGGCTAGGAACTTACCGTTAATCTCAATTCTTGAAAGACTTTTCGGTACGGGGGATGTGTGGGTTTTTCACAGTCTCGTTGCCGCATGTCGGTGTAACACAGGAGGAACCTAATGAGCACCCCCTATCCTCAGCAGCCTGCGGGGCAGCCCGCAGTTCCCGCGCAGCCCGTGCAGCCCGCGCAGCCTGTGGGGCAGGCGCCGCAGGTTGCGCCCCAGGTGGGACTACCCGCGCAGCCCGCGGGGCAGGCGCCGCAGGTTGCGCCCCAGGTGGGACTACCCACGCAGCCCGCGGGGCAGGGGTATTCGACGGCACCTCAGGGATTTGCGCCGGGCTATGTGCCCATGCCTCAGGGGCCTGTGAAAGTGCGGGTTAACTACCTCTCTCTCGTCTTTGGAATTTGTGTATGGGTGCTCATCGCACTGTTAGTGCTGGACGCGTGGAGATTGATGCACTCGCCGGATGTGTCCGCGAGCGGGGCGGATATTGTCGGCTTCTATCCTCTTTTTGTGCTGGGCTTCGGCGGTCCGTTGAACCTCATCGGTGTCATCGTCGCTTCCTCAAGGGCGAAGGAGAAGCCGGTGAAATGGAAGTTCAACAGACTGGGGATTATCCTCAATGTGACCCCGTACATTATCTTTTTCGTTTATTTCGTTCTTATGTTCATTGTCGTGACTGTGGCTCAGTTTTTGTCGTAGGTCGTTGGCGCACGCCCAATGATGGCGCGTGCTTGTTCTTGACCAGGCCGCCGCTGCGATCACTGGGGGGAGAATGATATGAACGACTGCAGCGTTCCCGCAGGTGGACCTCGTGAACGCATGTCGCGACGGATGTACGGGCTGTCCCTGTTCTGCGTATTCGCGGGACTTGCGGTCATGATCGGTGGCTTTATCGTCCGATCAGCCTCGGTTGTTGACGAGATGAGCGCCAGCGCGAACCTCGTCATTCCCGGCGACTCTGCAGTGATGAGCGACGGCGAGTTTATCCGTTCCCTCCTGCCCGTCGTCGGCGCGTCTGGGATCGTTCACCTCGTCGGTGTTATCGCCGGGTTAGTGGGACGAGCGCGAGCCGAGGGGCGCAGGGAGCTCGGGCGCTGCGCGCTCTTCTTGGCTGGTTGTCCGTTGCGCTGGCAGGAACTTACCATTAGTCTCAATTCTTGAAAGACTTTTCGGTACGGGGGATGTGTGGGTTCTTCACAGTCTCGTTGCCGCATGTCGGTGCAACACAGGAGGAACATGATGAGCATGCCTTATCCTCAGCAGCCTGCGGGGCAGCCCGCAGTTCCCGCGCAGCCTGTGCAGCTCGCGCCGCAAGGGTCGCCGCAGGTTGTGCCCCAGGCGGGAGCGCCATATTCGCTGGCGCCCCAGCGCCAGGTCCCGGAAAAGATCAGTAGGCTGTCCTTCATTTTTGCGATCATCGGACTGGGTGTCCTGGTTCTGTCACTCCTGTACTGCGCCTATATCGTTTTCACTGCTGTGCACAGTGATCATCCCGAAGGCGGTGGCTTTGTATGGATCATTCCGTTCGCTGTATACATATGCCTCCTGCCACCCATCAATCTTGTCGGTCTGATTGCTGGCTTCCTGAAGGTGGGGCCCTCGGTCTCTGGCCGACAGCGGATGTGGAGCCTGCTCGGTATCGGCCTGAATATTCTTCCCTGGGTGATCGCTGCAGCTCTTCTTGCCTGGATTCGCACGTCGAGCTTCCCCGGTGCTGCTGGCGCCGTGATGGCTCTCGGATGACTATTGTCTGCGAATAGCGCCCATTAGGTGGAGGAAGCAAATGAGTATGTCGTATCCACAGCAGCCCGCGGGGCGGCCCGCAGCTCCCGCGCAGCCAGCGCAGGCGCCGCAGGTTGTGCCCCAGGCGGGAGTGCCCGCGCAGCCTGCATATCAGGGGATCGCTCCGGGCTATGCACCAGTGCCTCAAGGGCCCGTGGTTCAGAAGGTGAATTGGCCGTCGATCATCCTGGGTATTATCGGGTGGACCCTCATCGGCCTGACGCTGCTGGCCATGTGGATGGCCCTGCGAGCTAGCGCGTCCGATCCTGACCCGAGTGGCAAAGATATAATCGGTTTCTTTCCGCTCTTCGCCCTGGTAATCATTGGCCCGGTGAACCTCGCCGGTGGCATTGCCGGGATCGTGGGGGCCGTCGGAAAGCCCAAGACGCTCAAGCTCAACTGGTTGGGAATCCTCCTCAATGCGAGCCCGTACGTCATTTTCACAGTCCTCCCGTTCTTGCTGGCGATACTCTTCGGCCGCTGAGCCGTGGGGCAGCTCACGTGTCCAACAATGTTTGTGGGTGCATGCCCACCGTCGGCCCGCTCGCAAGGGCGTGCGGCTGTGCTGGTATTACCGCGATGATCAACTCATGAAGGAGCGATTGTGACAATGTCGGATTCTCGCGCCCCGAACTCACACACCTATCGGAGCGGAGGAAATCAAGGCGGGATACCCGCGGCTCCCTACGCGCCCGGGCAGGCTGCGCCGCAGGGAGTCAACCCGTACCAGGCTGCTGGCCCGTACCAGGGGTATCCGCAGTCCTGCCCGGTCGGCCCCCAGGTGCAGATGCCCCCGCGGGTCAACTGGGTGTCCATTGCTTGCGGGGCGGCGGTGTGGTCACTGCACCTGATAACCTATCTGGGGCTTTGGCTGCTGACCAGCACGGAATTTGGGAAGACCCATTACTCAGTTTTACTTTTCGTCAACCTTATTCCGCAGATAACAATTTCGGTCATGCTCCCCCTCAACATGACTGGCCTGGTCATCGGGATCAGGAGGCTCTCGGATCGGTCGAGGAAGTGGCGGTTGAATTGGTTGGGGATCGTCCTCAACGTGAGTCCATATATCTATTTCGCAATCTGTTTTATCCTCTGGGTGATGAACGGCAGTACGCACTAGACATAAGGGCAAGGAGCAGTGAATGACTGTGCCGATCAACAATCCTCAGCCGGACAGCAACGGGGATAGTGTGCCGTATCAGGGGAGTATGCCCTACCAGAGTGGCGGACTCTATCCGGGTGATGGGTTCTACCAGGGTGGTGTCCCCTACCAGAATGGCGGGTTCTACTAGGGTGGCGGACCCTATCTGGGATACCCTCAGACCTATGTCGCCCAACCCCAGGTGAGCTTCCCTCCGCGGGGCGACCGGATCAGCATCTCCTGTGGAATCGCAGGGTGGGTCATCATTGTTCTGGCTCTCCTGGCCCATGGGGCACCCCAGGTGCTGCGCGCCCTGCTGGGGTAGCTGTCCGTTGCACGGGTAGGAACTTACCGTTAATCTCAATTCTTGAAATACCCGTTGGATGGAGGACACCGTGAGCATGCCCGGATACACGCAATATGGAGGCAGGCCGACCCAGGCGGGCCCCGCGCAGCTGAGCGTAGCGCCATATCCGGGGCTTCAGCCGGGAGTGCCCGCCTACCCGGGTATGCAGCAGGTGCCCCCTCAGCCCGCCGTTTCCGCCGAGAAACGAGGCGGAAAAATGGCGAGCTGGATCTCCCTGGTCTGCGGAATCATCGGACTGGTCATCGTCGGCGCGACAGTGTTTGTCATGTGGGAGATGATGAATGATCCCACAACGCGTTCGGACCCGAGCGGAGCGGACATCATCGGATTCTTCCCGCTCTTTGCGTTTATCTTCATGGGTCCCGTGAATACGCTCGGATTCGTGACTGGGATTATGGGTGTTGCACTCACCCCGAAGGCAAAGACAGTCGTCGGATGGCTGGGTCTTCTTCTCAATGCAGCCCCCTACGTGGCGTTCGTTGCCACTATATGGTTGATCCCCTAGCCGATGAGCGTGCGTGAGTAACGAACAAAGGATCAGCAAATGAGCGTACCGACCAACAGCCCGCAGCTAAGCGGCTACCCGGGAGCGCACAACCCGCAGGGGGCCAGCCCCTACCAGGGGAGTGCGCAGCAGGGGGCCACGCCCTACCAGGGGAGCGCGCAGCAGGGCGCCGCACCCTACCCGGGCGGCGTTCCCCAGTCGTACCCGGGTAGTGCTCCCCAGCCCTACGGCGGGGCGCAGACGCAGGTGAGCACGAAGAAGATCCCGGCCGCTTTTATCCTCGGTATCGCGGTCTGGGTAGCAATCTTCCTGATCATCGGCGTGACGGTGCTGATGATATGGGATTCGGCCGACGAGAGTGCTTCGGCGCGGGCTGGGATCGCCGTCGTTCCGATGTTTGGATTCCTGGTCGTCGTCCCGCCCCTCGTCCTCTTCGGCCTGATCGCCGGCGGATCGGCGAATAAACGCCTCATGACGCGCAAGCAGCTCATCATGAACAGGATCGGCATCGGCCTGAGCGTCGCGCCGTTCGTCGTTTTCTTCCTGCTCTACGCAGGCAGCATTATCGTGACGATGATCGAGAGGGGGCTCTAGCCCATGAATCAGCGTCAGCCCTACCCTGCCGCGGTGCCCGCGTCGCCCCTATC
>NZ_ALIY01000194.1:0-7029 GCF_000283035.1 Actinomyces sp. ICM58 | reverse complement strand
CGGCGCTCCCGCGGCTCGCCGGACGCGAGCGCGCCGATCTCGACGAGGAGGGCGACGCCGTCGCGCACCGCGCGCCGATCCGGGGCGTCCAGGAACGGGAAGTCCTCGACGGCGCCCAGGCCCAGGGACGCCATCTGCAAGATGACGCTGGCCAGCGACGTGCGCAGGATTTCCGGCTCCGTGAAGCGCGGGCGCGAGAGGTAGTCGGCCTGGGAGAACAGGCGGATCGCCACGCCTTCGGCGACTCGGCCGCATCGGCCCGCGCGCTGGTTCGCACTCGCCTGGCTGACCGGCTCGATCGGCAGGCGCTGCACCTTCGTCTTATTGGAATAGCGGGAAATACGCGCCAAACCCGGGTCGATCACGTAGCGGATGCCCGGCACCGTCAGCGACGTCTCCGCGACATTCGTCGCCAGGACCACGCGGCGCAGCCGGTGCGGCTCGAACACGCGATGCTGCTCAGCCGCCGTCAGCCGCGCGTACAGGGGCAGGATCTCGATGTCTCCCGGGTGGACGCCCTTGTCGTCTCCCGCGCGCCGGCCTCGTCCCTTCAGGTGATCGAGGAGGGCAGCCTCCGTGTCACGGATGTCGCGCTCGCCGGGCAGGAAGACCAGGATGTCGCCGTCACCCTCCGCGCTCAGCTCGTCCACCGCCAGGCAGATCGCGGTCTCCACGTCGATGTCCTCGCCCATGCCGTAGCCCAGCGTCGCCAGCTCGTCGTCCGGGTCCTCCAGGACCAGCTGCATGGGGCCGGACTCGGTGACCTCCGTGGTCTCGACGGTCTCGGTGGGATTCTCCGCCTGCTGCGCCGAGGCCTCGGACGTGTACGACGAGGGCGTCGTCGGGCCGAGGGGACGGTAGCGGATCTCCACCGGGTACGTGCGCCCCGACACCTCGATGACCGGCGCGGGCTCGATCAGGCGACCCGAGCCGGGCGTGCCCTCCCACGTGCCGAAATGGCGCGCAAAACGGTCCGAGTCGATCGTCGCCGACGTGATGATGACCTTCAGGTCCGGGCGCGCGGGCAGCAGGCGCGCCACGTAGCCCAGGATGAAGTCGATGTTGAGGCTGCGCTCGTGGGCCTCGTCGATGATGAGCGTGTCGTAGCGGCGCAGCATCGGATCCGACTGGATCTCCGCCAGCAGAATGCCGTCCGTCATGAGCTTGACCAGGGTTGTGGGGCCGACCTCGTCCGTGAAACGCACCTGGTAGCCGACCACCTGGCCGCTCTCGCGGCCCACGGTCTGGCCCAGCTCGTGGGCGATGCGGTCCGCGACCGAGCGCGCCGCGAGCCTGCGCGGCTGGGTGTGACCGATCATGCCGGCCACGCCGCGGCCCAGCTGCATGCAGACTTTCGGCAGCTGCGTCGTCTTACCCGAGCCCGTCTCGCCCGACACGATGACCACCTGGTGGTCGCGGATGGCGCGCGCGATCTCGTCGCGGCGGGCGCTCACTGGCAGATCGGGGAAGTCGATGACCGGGATCGCGGCCGCGCGCTCGGCTAGCTGCTCCGGCGTGAAGGGCTTGAAGGGGCGCGCGTGCGTGCGCGGGCGCGTGCGCGCTTTGGGCTGGGAGGAGCGGGAGTCAGGCATGATAGCGCCAGTCTAGTCGCTCGACATGCCGGTCGAGCGGCGCGCGGCTGGTGGGGGTCGAGTAGGTCGGAAGAGGCTCAGACCCCAAAAGTCGCACGTAATTCCCTTTGGTCAGTTTTTGAGTGCTGCTTAAAACCGCATGATTTCAACGGTCTGATTTCAAATGTTGAAGTAGGTGCGAGGGAATTGCATGCGACATTTTTGGGTAATTGTTGGGTGTGGGTGTGGGTGTGGGTGCAGGTTGACGAGGTGTGGGTGCAGCGGGCGGTGAAGCGACGACGCGGGGGCGTGCCGCGGGGCGGGGCTTACAGGTCCTCGTCGAAGCGCGTGAGCGGTGCCTCCAGGCGCAGGTCCACGAGGGCTCGGGCCAGGGCGTCGATCTCCTCGCCCTGATACAGCGTCGACCTCCACGAGGCCGGGATGGCCTCGACCCCGAAGTAAGCGCCGCCGAGCTGCCCGTAGATCGCGGCGTTCGTGTCCGCGTCCCCGCCCATGTTCGCGATGGCCAGGACGGCCTCGTCGAAGGAACCGAAATCGAGCAGGCCGTGCACCGCCAGGCGCAGGCCGTTCACGATGTAACCGCTGGTGTCCTTCTCCCACGCGGCGCGCTCGGCCGGGTCCGTGCTGATGACGCGAGCGGCCATCTCGTCGAAGGCGGGACCCGTTGACGCCCAGCCGACGTTGATGATGTGCTCGGGCGCCCAGCCGAGGAGGGCGCCCACGAGGAGGGCGGCGAAGACCTCGGTGGCGGCCTCGGCCTCGACCGAATAGTGGGTTTCCCGCGCGCTCAGTCCAGCGGTGACGACGATCTCGCGGATTTCGCGGTGCTCGAAGCCGGCGATGACGACGGGCGCCAGGCGCATAATCGCGCCGTTACCGGCGCTGGTCGTGCGCTCCGCGGTGCGGGGAATGCGCTGTTCGCGCTCGAAGGCGAACAGTGCGGCGCGCACCTGGCCACCGATGTCGAAACACACGTCCGTCGACGAACGGTACCCTTCCTTGAACCAGCGCATGTATCGCTCCATCACATCGAAGGAGTCGTAGCGGCCCATCGCCAGCAGCGAATCCGCCAGGCACAGCGCCATCGACGTGTCGTCCGTCCACTGGCCGGGCTCGAGCTGGAAGGCGCCCCCTCCGACCATGCCCGTGGACGGCGTGAAGGTGCCTACGACCTTGAACTCATTCGTGGTGCCCACCGCGTCGGCGACGGCGAGGCCCATGAGGGCGCCGCGCGCCCGAGAAAGAAAATCCGTCATGACCCTAGTGTGGCACAGGGGCACCGCATCTGGGCCCCGGCCTCCGGCCCGCGGGCAGCCCAGGCCAGGGGGAACGGGTGAGGTGGCCCCGGCCTCGTCCCCGCTGGAGACGAGGCGTCAGGAGATTGACGTGCCGAACAGCGTGCCCAGCAGGTATGTCACCCCCGCGGCGCCGTAACCTACGATGAGCTGGCGCAGCGCGCGGGGCGCGGGGGACTGGCCGGACAGGATGCCGACCACGCCGCCCGTAAACAGCAGGGCGACGCCGACGATCACGGCCGCGACGACGATTGCGGTCATGCCGGTCATGCCCAGCAGGTAGGGGATCAGCGGGAAGATCGCGCCCGCCGCGAAGAAACAGAACGAGGACAGCGCCGCCTTCATGGGTGTGCCCACCTGGTCGCCAGCGCCGTCCGACTCGGGGCTTCCGCCCAGGGCGGCACGCACCGCGATCGCACCGGACTCGCCGGTCGCAGGCTTAGCGAGGCGTGCAAAGACCTGCTTGGCGTGGATCTCGGCCTCCTCCTCGCTCTCGCCGCGCGCACGGAACACGAGGGCCAGCTCGTTCGCGTCCACATCCAGGTCCGGCACCGCCTGATGCGCGTCCGGGTCGGGGATCGAGGCGTCGAGGAGTTCGCGCTGACTGCGCACGCTCACCCACTCGCCCGCCGCCATCGACAGGGCGCCCGCGAGCAAACCCGAAATACCAGTCAGGAGAACGACGTGGGGTTCCATGCCCGTCGCCGCCACACCCAGCACGAGGGCCAGGTTCGACACGAGGCCGTCGTTCGCGCCGAAGACCGCAGCGCGGAACGTGCCCGCCAGGGTCTCGCGGGACTTCGCCGCCAGGGAACGGATGACCTCGGCGTGAATGTGCTCGTCCGCCTGCATGTGCGCCGGCACGTCGTCATCCACGTCGCGCGCGGAACGCTGCTCCGCGCGCTGTGCCATCGCCAGAATGAAAATCGTGCCAAAAAGGTGTGCGAGGAGCGACGCGGCGCGCGTGCGCAGCGGCGGCTTCGGGGCAGGCAGGGCATGATCGCCCAGGCGCGCCAGCCAATACTCCTCGTGGCGGCGCTCCGCCTCCTCGAGCTGCAGGAGGACCGCGCGCTCCTCGCCCGTTCGGCGTTCCGACAGGTCGCGGTAGGTGCGAGCCTCCATGCGCTCTTCAGCCAGGTGCTTGCGCCAGCGCTTAATCTGCGCGCGCGTCGGCTCCTGGGTGTCGAGCTGTGGGTCTGCGCTCACGGCCTCGTACCCTCGCGCGCTCAACGCTGCGTCCTGGAGGAGGTGTCCTGCGTGTCAACCGTCGTCGGCTGGGAGGCGGGGGCGCCGAAAAGGCGTTCCTTCACCGCGTCGGCAACCTTATCCGTCACCTGCTCGCCGCCCGCACGCACGATGTCGGACATCTTCTGGCCCGCCGCATCCAGGGGGCGTGCCACGATCGGGAAACGGCGCAGCTTCGAGGCGTTCGCGCGGATCTGCTCGTAGCGCTCGCGGCCCGCGCGGGTGCCCAGGACGTATCCGATGCCAACTCCGATGAGGATTCCAGTCTTGGTTCCCATGAATGTCCTTCTCTCGCTGCGTGGGGCGGCGCCCGCGGTCCGCCGGGCGTTCTCGCGCAGGCGTTCCCACCGGCGCACAATCACCCTCATCTTAGTGCCGGGCCATGCTCGCTCGCACGCCCCTGACGCGGGGTGGAGATTTCTCTCGGAAACCCAGCCCAGGCCTCGTCCCCTTGTCACATATGTGCACACCGTGGTCTCCCCTTCACGGCGGGTGGTGGAAAGCGCTATGTTTAATACGTGAGCCAGATAACGATTCAGACGCCCCGGGGAGTGTCCATCACCGGGACATTCACGCGTCCTGTGGACTGTCGCGACGCCGCGGTGATCTTTTCTCACAGCTTTTTGTCGGACCGTCACGCATCGGGCATGTTCGATGCGCTCGGTCGCGCGATGCGTCGCGCCGGCTACGCCACCCTCGCCTTCGACTATTCCGGGCACGGCGAATCCGGCGACGAGATCATCACCTTCGACCCGCTCATCGAGGACTTCCGCTCCGCCTCCGGCTGGCTGGCCGACCAGGGGTTCACACGCCAAATCTGCGTCGGCCACGAGTTCGGCGCCACCGTCGCCTTGCGCGCCCGCCCGCCCGCCGTGCAGACCTACGTGCTCGTCTCGCCGGTCCTCGGCCCGCTGTCCTACGACTGGAACCTCGTGTTCTCCGACGTGCAGCTCTCTGACCTGGAACGCCACGGCACCACCACCATCCCCAACGACTCCGAGTCCGTGCGCCGCCACTTCACGATCAACAAGGCCACCCTCGCCGACATGTCCATGGTGTCCGGCGAGAAGGCCTTGCACGGCATCGACGTGCCCGTCCTCATCACACACGACGCCTTCGACGAGGAAACCGGCCTGCTCGACCGCACGCGCGAGGCCTTCCACCTGCTGCCCGACGGATCCGTCGTCGACATGACCGCGCCGCCCGTCGGTGTCGTCGGCGAGTACACGCCCATCGACGGCGTTCCCGTCGCCGACGAGGCCGTGGATCGCGCCCTGGCCGCCTCAGGTTCCGCGCACCTGCCCGCGCTGCCCGACGTCGCCGTTCGGTGGGTCAGCCGCTGGGTGCCAGCAGGCCGGTAGCTGCCTGCGCTGCCTCTGCTCCTGGGCCCGCCCCCTGGCGCGCTCTGGTGCCTCTGCTCCTGGGCCCGCCCCCTGGCGCGCTCTGGTGGCTCTGCTCCTGGGCCCGCCCCATGGCGCGCTCTGGTGGCTCGCTGCGTGGATAAGCTGTTGCTATCTGGATAGGTTGTGCGGATGTGGATAGGTTGTGTGCATCCGGATAGGTTATTAAGCTATCCGGATGTTCGTTTCCTATCCGGATGTTGATTGCCCGTCCGCGCGGATTCGCAGGGACGTGGCTTGCCCGCTCGGCGAGTGCGCCGGGGAGCCTAGTGTGTGTTTTTGGGCGGGTAGTCTGGACCGCGGGGCTGTCCGACTGGCTTCAGGCCCCCGTTTTGCTGCGTGCGAGGCCGCCAAGGCCGCCCGCGGGGCTGTCCGACTGGCTTCAGGCCCCCGTTTTGCTGCGTGCCAGACATGCTCGAGTGCTAAACGGTCCGCGTCAGGCGGGCTCGCGCGTGTGCCGACAATCCACGCCACCATGTATGGTTCCCTAACAATGTCGCACGTAATTCCCTCGTGAATATTTCAGACTTTGAAAATATGTCGTTGGAATTGCAACGTTTGTGGGGTGTCTCGAAAACTGACCGAGTTAAATTATGTGCGACTTTTGGGGGAGGGGGAGGGGAAGCGATCAGCGCGAGCCTCGCCCGCGACAGGCGCCGCGCGCGCTCGCAGAAACGCCCGCAGAAGCGCCCGCAGAAGCGCCCGCAGAAGCGCCCGCAGAAGCGCCCGCAGAAGCGCCCGCAGAAGTGCTCGCAGAAGCGCCCGCAGAAGTGCTCGCAGAAGCGCCCGCAACCGTCGCCGACCACGTGCGCACCAGCTACCCGCGCACCAACTCCGCCAGGGCAGGAGAAGCCAGCCACTGCCTCGTCCCGAAGGAGGACACCGACACGCCCGCCACCGCCGACGCGAAACGAATGAGGCGCTCCGGATCCGAGGCCCCCGCGCGCTCAAGCGCCCACGCGAACGCCCCGTGGAACGCGTCCCCCGCACCCATCGTCGAGGCGTCGGGGACCTCGCGCACGGGAACCTCGCCGCTGGTGCCGTCCCACCAGTACTGCACGGGCCGCTCGCCGCGCGTGCGCACCACCCGCGTGATGCCGAAACCGCGCAGGAAGCCGGCGACCTGCTCGCCGTCCACTCGCGCGAGGAGCGGGGGCGCGAAATCCTCCGACACGACGGCGACGTCCACGAGGCCCAGCAGGGGAGTGAGCCAGTCCTTCCACGAGCCGCCATCGAGCACCCGCAGGTGCGGCGGGCGCGCCTCAAGGAGAGCGAAGGGATCCTCGCCGTCCACCTCGGGCACGCCCAGCGTCAGCGCCGCCTGCGCCAGCGCCGGGTTGTGCCCGTCGATGAGGACGACGCCGACGCGCTCGGGCAGCTCCGCCGCGACGCGCCCCGGGTCGGCGTCCAGCCGCGCGTTCGTGGAGGCGACCATGCGCCCGCTCGGGTGCTCGATGATCGAGGAGACGGCCGGCTCGCGCAGGGACGAGGCCGGGG
>NZ_ALIY01000193.1:0-16037 GCF_000283035.1 Actinomyces sp. ICM58 | reverse complement strand
CTCGCCGTGGCTGCGCTCCTCGTCCTATCCCTGTCGACCGGCGAGTACTCGATTCTCTCCCAGGACGACGGGTGGCAGATTTTCCTCGCCGTGCGCGTCCCGCGCACGATCGCGCTCGTCCTGTCGGGCGCCGCGATGTCGATGAGCGGGCTCGTCATGCAGCTGGTCACCCAGAACCGATTCGCCGAGCCCTCCACGACGGGCACGACCGAGTGGGCGGGTCTGGGCCTGCTCGTCATCATGATCGTGTGGCCCGGTGCCCCGATCCTCGTGCGCATGACCTGCGCGATCATTTTCGCGTTCGTCGGCACGATGGTGTTCTTCGCGCTGCTGCGCCGCGTCTCCCTGCGCTCCTCACTGCTCGTGCCGATCATGGGCATGATGCTCGGCGCGGTTGTCTCCGCGATCTCGACGTTCCTGGCGCTCGAGACGAATACCCTGCAGAGCGTGTCCGTCTGGTTCCAGGGCTCCTTCACCTCCGTGTACGAAGGCCAGTACGAGATCCTGTGGATCGTCACCATCGTCGTGGCGATCGTGTTCATCATGGCGGACCGGCTGACGGCGGTGTCCCTCGGCGAGGACATCGCCATCTCCCTCGGTGTCAACTACCACCGCATGGTCCTCATCGCGACCGGACTGGTGGCCGTCGCCACCGGCGTCGTCACCGTCGTCGTCGGCTCCCTGCCCTTCCTCGGGCTCATCGTCCCCAACCTGGTCTCCATGACGATGGGCGACAACCTGCGTACCAACCTTCCCTGGGTGTGCCTGGCGGGCGTCGCCCTGGTCACCGTCACCGACTTGCTCGCGCGCACCATCATCTCCCCCTTCGAGATGCCCGTCTCTGTCATCCTGGGTGTCCTCGGGGCCTTCGTCTTCATCGCGCTCGTCCTGCGCCAAGCACGACAGGGGGCCACCCTATGACAACCACACTCTCACCCGAGCACATCGAGGCCGCCTCCCCCTCCCCTGCCCCGGCCTCGTCCGCGCACACGAAGCGCCCCACGCGGCGCACCGGCGCCTTCGTCTCCCCGACCGCCCGGCGCCGCTGGTGGCTCATCTTCGGTCTCGTGTGCGCCATCGCGCTCCTGGCCTGCATCGGGCTGCTCACCTGGAAGAACCCCGCGCAATTCGGCACCCCCGTCTTTTGGAGGCTCGCCCGCAGGCGTGCCTTCTCGGTCCTCGCGATCGCCCTCGTCGCGGTATGCCAGGGCATGGCGACGGTCGCCTTCCAGACGGTGGCGAACAACCGCATCATTACGCCCTCGATCCTCGGTTTTGAGTCCCTCTACCGGGCGATCCACACCTCCACGATCTTCTTCCTGGGCGTCGCCGGGCTCAACGCGTCGGCGACCGTCGGCAACTTCGTCGGCCAGCTCGCCCTCATGATCGCGCTCACGCTGCTCCTGTACTCGTGGCTGCTCACCTCGCAACGCGCCTCCATGCACGCGATGCTCCTCATCGGCGTCATGCTGGGCGCGGGCCTGGGCTCAATCTCGACCTTCATGCAGCGCCTCCTGACACCCTCGGAGTTCGACGTGCTGACCGCGCGCCTCTTCGGGTCGATCGCGAACGCCCAGAAGGAGTACTTCCCCATCGCGATCCCCCTCGTCGCGGCCGCAGCCATCGCCCTCGTGTTGCTCACGCGCCAGCTCTCGGTGCTGTCGCTCGGACGCGAGACCGCCACCAACCTGGGCCTGAACCACCGGCGCACCTCGGTCGCGGTCCTCGTCCTCGTGTCGATTCTCATGGCGACCTCCACGGCGCTCGTGGGGCCGATGACGTTCCTCGGCTTCCTCGTGGCCACGATGTCCTACCAGTTCTCCGACACGCACAACCACCGCTACATTTTCGCGATGGCCACCGCCCTGGGCGTCGCGATCCTGTCCAGCTCCTATTTCGTGATGAATCACGTCTTCAACACGCAGGGCGTCGTCTCCATCATCATCGAGTTCGTCGGCGGGCTCGCATTCATCGTCACTATTCTGCGGAAGGGCCGCCTGTGATTTCCATCGATTCCGTCGTCAAGCAGTACTCGCCGTCGGTGCGCATCGGTTCCATTTCGCTCGACATCCCCGCGGGCGGCATCACGGCGCTCGTGGGTCCCAACGGGGCAGGTAAGTCCACGCTCCTGACGATGGTCGGGCGCCTGCTCGGCATCGACGAGGGAACCATCGAAGTCGGCGGCCTCAACGTCGCGACGACGAAGTCCTCCGAGCTGGCGCGCACCCTGTCGATCCTGCGCCAGGAGAACCACTTCATCTCTCGCCTGACGGTGCGTCAGCTCGTGGGCTTCGGGCGTTTCCCCCACTCGAAGGGGCGCCTGAGCGCCGCGGACGAGGCCATCATCGACCGCTACATCGGCTTCCTCGACCTGGAGGAGTTGGAGGGCCGCTACCTGGACCAGCTGTCGGGCGGCCAGCGTCAGCGCGCCTACGTCGCGATGGTGCTCGCCCAGGAAACGGATTACGTGCTGCTTGACGAGCCGCTCAACAACCTGGACATCGCGCGCAGCGTCGAGATGATGACGATGCTGGAGCGGGCGGCGCGCGAGTTTTCACGCACGATCGTCATCGTCCTGCACGACATCAACTTCGCGGCGCGCTACGCCTCGCAGATTTGCGCCCTCAAGGATGGGACGGTCGCCTTCATGGGGACACCCGAGGAAATCATGCGCGACGAGGTCCTCACCGACATCTTCGATACGCCCGTCACCGTCGTCCCGGGCCCGAACGGCCCGATCGCCTGCTACTTCTGAGCGCACGCGCGCGCTCGCCCACGGCTCAACTCAGGTCGGTCCCCCGACGCTCCCCCGGCCTCGTCGGTCACGAGGCCGGAGCCGGGTAGAATGGTCGCGCGGCCCGCGTGAAACTGCCGTGAAACATCCACCGTCCCTGGGGGTCCCGTGTCCGTCGCCCTGACAGTCCTCTTCGTCCTCGTCGCCCTCGTGCTCGTCGCAGGCGGGCTTTACCTCTTCATCTCGGGCATCGCTGCGCGCGCGGGCGTGTGCCGCCCTCCCCTGGGCCTGCGCCTGCGAGGCGTCGAACCGGGCTCTGGGGCCTGGGAGCGCGCCCACCACGCCGCCTGGCCCATCCTCTTCGGCGGAGGCGTCCTGGGTACCGCTCACGGCATCGCGCTGGCGGCGATAGCCATTCTCGGCGCCCGCGTCTCGGTTCCCCTGGTCTTCGTTGTCTCCGGCATCATCGTCGAGGCGGGCCTGTGGGT
Organism: Actinomyces sp. ICM58; assembly: GCF_000283035.1. NCBI lineage: Bacteria > Bacillati > Actinomycetota > Actinomycetes > Actinomycetales > Actinomycetaceae > Actinomyces > Actinomyces sp. ICM58. Next base: position 12,815 of record NZ_ALIY01000193.1, on the reverse strand, counting down.
GGTCGCGCGCGGCGCCGGCAAGGCGTCGGCGGCGTAACGCTGCGCTGGTCGCCCGCGCGCCCGCCCTCCCGAGCCTTCACGCAGCAGGGAACCCCGGCCTCGTTGCTCTCAGACGAGGTCGGGGTTCCCGGGTTGAGACGGCGCTCAGGCCGTGGGGCGCTCGCGGCGATCCAGCATGTACAGCGCCATCTTCGAGGGTTCGAGCGCGCGCACGGCATGGGGCAGGCGCGTGCCGAAGTGGATGACGTCGCCCGGCCTCAGGACGACGGTGCGGCCGTCGGCCTCGATCTCGAGGGCGCCCTCGAGGGTGTGGAGGATGACGGGCATCGCGGCGGTGTGCTCGCTGAGGATCTCGCCCTTATCGAAGCTAAAGAGGACCAGGCGCACGCCCTCGGCGTGCATGACGGTGCGCGAGACGGTGGCTTCCTCGTTGATCTGGATCATCGAGGCGATGTCGCTCAGGTCCGTCATGATGGGCGTGGGGACCTCGGTGCTCGAGTCGGGGGACAGGCTCATTGCTTCTCCTTGGGTTTGCGCGCGACGATGGCGACGCCGCACAGGTGTCGGTCGTATTTCTTGAACGTGCGCGCCATCGTGGTGACGCGTTCGCGCAGATCTTTGTCGCGGGCGACGTTGCGGGCGATGCGCAGCGCCCCGCGCACGCCCTCGTCGGCGATCAGGCGGCCGGGCTTGAGCAGGGCCATGGGGGCCATGCGCGTCTCTTCGACAACCAGGCCGACGTCCTCGAGGGCGCGCCGCCAGTCGGCGACCGTCAGGGGGCGTGCGTTGACGTTGATGGCGCGCGCCAGGGCCCGGCGTATCTCGGTGGCGGGTTCCTCCCCGATGGAGTCGGGGCGCATCGCCAGCTCGTGGATGACGTAGCGTCCGCAGGGGCGCAGGATGCGCGCAGCCTCCCCCATGATGGCGCGCTTGGCTTTCTCTCCTTGCATCGTGAGCATTGCTTCGCCGACGACGACGTCCGCGCTCTCATCCGGCAAGCCGGTCTGCCCGGCGTCCGCGTTGATGCAGCGCCCCACGCCCGAGGCGATGGCGTCCACGCGCGCGCAGGCATTCGGATCGCGCTCCACACCCACGTAGGAGGCGGGACCCACCCCGATGATCGCCGCGGCGGTCACGCCGAGGCCCGGGGCGAACTCGACGACGTCCGAGCCGGGTAGGACGGCGCGCTTGAGCGCCCACGTGCTCAGGGCGAGTCCTCCGGGGCGCAGCACCGTCTTTCCGGCGCGCGCGAGCACCCAGTGTCCTGGCGCCTTCTCGACGGGCCGGTCGGCGAAGGGGAGGGTCTCCGCCGACGATTCAGTGTGAGGTGACATATACGAAAGTATAGCGTTATCTATTTTCGTGCGCAGGGATGTACCCCCTTGAAATCGCCGAACGGAGGCCGCCCCCCAGCGCTTATAGGCCGATAATCTGACCAAACTCGCGCTTTATCAGCTCGAGACGCTCGCGCGCCGCCTCCCACGGGACCGGCTCACCCTCGGGGGCGGGCAGGATGACCTCGAGGTAGCACTTGAGTTTCGGCTCGGTGCCCGACGGACGCGCGATCACGCGGTCCCCCGCCTCGGTGAGCACCAGGATCCCGTCCGTGGGCGGCAGGCCCTGGTAGCCCTCCGCCAGGTCAGACACCTCGACGACGGGCGAGCCCGCGAGATCGCTCGGCGGCTGGGCGCGCAGGCGCGCCATGCCCGTGGCAATCTGAGCGATCTCTTCGACGCGGAAGGTCAGCGGGCCAGTCACGTGCAGGCCGTGGGCGTGGGCCAAGCGGTCCAGCTCATCCCAGGCGGTGCGCCCCTCGGTCTTGAGCGCAGCAAACAGCGAGGCGGCAACCACGGACGAGGCGATCCCATCCTTGTCACGCGCAGCGGAGGGATTCGGGCAAAAGCCGATGGCCTCCTCGTAGCCGAAAGCCAGCTGAGGGGCGCGCGCGATCCACTTGAAGCCCGTGAGCGTCGTGTGGTGTTCGAGCCCGTGAGAGCGGGCGATGCGCGCCAGCAGGCGCGAGGACACGATCGAGTTTGCGAGCGATCCCCTCAGGCCGCGCGAGGCCAGGAACTCGCCCAGCAGGCAGCCAATCTGGTCGCCGCTCAGCGGGGTCCATTCAGCCTCGGCGTGTGGGTCGGGCACCGCGAGCGCGCAGCGGTCCGCGTCGGGGTCGACCGCGATGATCAGGTCGGCGTCCTCTGCCCGGGCCTGCTCGATCGCCATGTCGAGGGCGCCGGCCTCCTCGGGGTTCGGGAAGGGCACGGTCGGGAAGTCGGGGTCGGGCTCGGCCTGCGCGGCGACGAGCGAGACCTTCGCGAAGCCGGCCTCGGCCAGCACGCGCGCGGTCATCGCGGCGCCCACGCCATGCATGGCGGTCAGGACGATACGCAGGTCCGCGCGGGCGGCCTCGTCGCCGGAGGCGAGCGTGACGGCTTCCGCGACGTACTCTTCGCGCGGATCCACAGCCTCGACCAGGTCATCGTTCATGGGGATCTCGTCGGCGGGGGGCGCAGCCTCGATGGCCGCGGCGATCTCGGCGTCGAAGGGCGGGACGATCTGGACGCCCTGCCCGTCGCCGGTGACGACGCTGCCACCCAGGTAGACCTTGTAGCCGTTGTCCGGGGCGGGGTTGTGCGAGGCGGTCACCATGACGCCCGCGTCCGCGCCGTAGTGGCGCACCGCGAAGGAGGTCAGCGGGGTCGGGTTGGCCTGGGGCAGTGCGAGGACGCGCACGCCGGCGGCGGAGGCGACGCGGCAGGCGGCCGTGGCGAACTCGGAGGAGCCGTAGCGGGCGTCGCAGCCCACGACCAGGGTGGGGGTGCCCGTCGCGTGGGCCTTGACGACTTGGCACAGGCCGGCGGTCGCGCGGATGACGACGGCCAGGTTCATGCGGGACTCACCGGGGCCGACGACACCGCGCAGGCCGGCCGTGCCGAACTCGAGGGGGCCGTTCATGGCCGCGCCCACGCGGGCGAGCGCCTCCTCGTCGCCGCGCTCCGCGGCCTCGATGTCGGCCTTCAGGGACGAGGCCGTGGCCGGGTCCGGGTCGTGGTCAGCCCAGCGCTGAGCCTTGTCAAGTAGCTCCACGGGTCAGTCCTCCAGTCCTGCCAGGATGGCGGTGGTGGCGGAGACACCCAGTCGGGAGGCCCCGGCCTCGATCATGGCGAGCGCCGTGTCGGCGTCGCGGATACCACCCGAGGCCTTGACGCCAAGCGCGTCGCCGACGGTGGCGCGCATAAGGGCGACGGCGTGGACGGACGCGCCGCCCGCGGGGTGGAAGCCCGTGGACGTCTTGACGAAGTCCGCGCCCGCGGCCATCGAGGCGGTGCAGGCGGCGACGATCTCGTCGTCGCTCAGGGCGGCCGACTCGATGATGACCTTGAGGACGCGCGGGGCGGGCACCACCCGTCGCACGGCTTTGATCTCCTCCTCGAGCTCGTGGAGGCGCGCGTCCTTAACCAGCTCGATGTTGATGACCATGTCGATCTCGTCGGCGCCGTCGGCCACCGCCTGGGCGGCCTCGAATGCCTTCACCTGGGGCTTGACAGCGCCCGAGGGGAAGCCCACGACGCAGGCGACCTTCAGCCCCTCGGGCACGTCCAAGGGCAGCATCGACGGGGACACGCACACCGAGAAGGTACCGGCGGCGGCACCCTCCTCAACGATGCGCGCCACGTCCGCAGTCGTGGCCTCGGGCTTGAGGATCGTGTGGTCGATCATCGCCGCCACGTCACGCTTGTTCATAGGTCTACTTTCTGTTCGTGTCAGAGGGTGGCCAGGGGCAGGGCCAGCTCCATCATGGTCGTGAAGGACGTTTGGCGAGCCTGAGCGTCCGTTGCCTCGCCCGTCACCAGGGAATCGGAGACCGTGAAGATGCCCAGGGCCTCGACGCCCGCGTGGGCGGCGGTCGCGTACAGGCCGGCGGTCTCCATTTCGACTGCGAGCACGCCCATGCGCTGCCAGGCCTCGTTGAAGGTCGGGTTCGCGTTGTAGAACGTATCGGAGGACAAGACGTTGCCGACGTGGACCGGCACGTCGGCCTCGCGGGCACGGCGCACCACGTCCTCGATGAGGCGATAGGAGCCGATCGGCGCGTAGGAGCCGGGCAGCTGGTACTGGTCAAGGAACGCGGAGTTCGAGCACGCGGCCTGGGCGACGACGACGTCGTAGAGGTGCATGTCAGGCTGCATCGCCCCGCAGGTGCCCACGCGCACGAGGCGCGTGCAGCCGAATTCGTGGATGAGCTCGTAGGCGTACAGGGAGATCGAGGGGATGCCCATGCCCGACCCCATGACAGAGACGGGGGTCCCCTGGTAGGTGCCGGTGAAGCCCAGCATGTTGCGCACGGCGTTGAATTGCTGGACGTCCTCCAGGTAGTTCTCGGCAATGAATTTCGCGCGCAGCGGGTCTCCGGGTAGGAGGATCGTCGGCGCGATGGGTGCGGTGGGGTTGATGTGCGGTGTCGAGCGCATGTGTCCTCCGTTGGGTCGTCGAGCGGTACTCCGCTCAGGCTTCGTTACCTGTTCCACAAGGCTATGCCCTGCATTGTCATAGTGTCAACGACTGAATTGACAAGTGTTCCCATCCGTCGGGGGGCGTCGTTGCCCGCCCGCCGACGGGGATGCCTCGCCCTGCCTCTCCAGCAGCGCGGCGGCCAGGTCCTGGTCGACCACAAGATGCGTGGCCAACCCCATGCGCAGCGCGGTGTCCAGCGCGCTCGCCTTGACGCGGCCGCCGGCCACGAGCACGCGCACGGGACGAGCGCGCAGCTCCTCCAGCCGGATGCCGACCGTGCGCTCGTCGACCGCGGGGGCAGCGACGACGCCGTCGCGCGTGAAGAAGCGCGAGCAGGCGTCGCCCACGGCGTCGCGCAGCAGCGCCTCCACCTCTCCTCGATCCAGCTGACCCAGGTTCAGTGACAGCGCCTCCTCGTTGATCGCGCCGACCGTGAACACCGCCACGTCCACGCCGCGCCCCTCCTCCAGGATCCGCGCGATAGCCCGGTCCGCTCGCACGATCGAGGCCGTAGCGGTGTCCTCGAAAATGGCGGGCAGGGGAAGGTACCTGGGTTCGGCGCACAACGCCTCACAAAAGGCGCGCATGATCTCGTAGTCGTGCGTCGCCCGCTCGGAGTAGGAGGTCCCGCCCTTGAGCTGGACGACGCGCACGCCCTGGCGTGGGGCTCGCGCCAGGTGGGAGGCGAGCGCGCTCATCGTGCGCCCCCACGAGATTCCCACGCTCATGTCGTCGCGCACCAGCTGAACCACCAGGGCGGCGCCGATGCGCCCCACCTGGTCGATGGCCTCCGCCTCATCCGCGGCGTGCCCGTAGGCGACGCGCGCGCAGGCCAGGCCGAAGCGTTCCTCGAGGCGCGAGGCCAGCTCGGAGGCGTCGTCGCGCGGGTCGTGGATCTCGACGGTCACGAAGCCGCGCGCGCGGCCGTGGGCCAGCAGCTTGGCGACCGTGGGGCGCGAGATGCCCATGCGGGCGGCGACCTCGGCCTGGCTCAGATCCTGCTGATAGTAGGCCTTGACCGCCTCAATCGCCTGCTCGTCGCGCTTATCCACGTCGCTTCCTTCCCCGTGCGATCTGCGCTGAGCCTCCGCTCAGGAGACGGTCTCCAGGACGACGCGACGCGGCTCGGGTGCCACCCCGTCGGCGATCTCGATGGCGCCCGAGAGGGCCTCGAGGGCGCGCGGGATGCGCCACTCGTCCTCCGTGTGGAGCGTGAGCAGGGGCGCTCCCTTGGTGACGCTCTCCCCCGGCTTGGCGTGGATCTCGACGCCGGCTCCTGCCTGCACCGGGTCCTCCTTGACGGCGCGACCAGCGCCCAGCCTCCACGAGGCAACCCCCACGGCCAGCGCATCCATGCCCGCGACGGTCCCGTCGGCCTCGGCGAGGACCCGGTGGGTGTGCGCGGCGCGCGGCAGGGGCGCGTCCGGATCACCGCCCTGCTCGCGGATCATCGCCCGCCACCGGTCCATGGCGCGACCGTCCGCCAGGGCCGCCTCGACGTCGGCGTCGCGAACCCCGGCCAGGTCCAGCATGTTGCGCGCGAGCTCGCAGGTGAGCTCAACGACGTCGGCGGGGCCACCACCGGCCAGGACCTCGACGGATTCCTCCACCTCAAGGGCGTTGCCGATCTTCCTGCCCAGCGGCACGGACATGTCGGTGAGGAGCGCGCGCGTGGCGACCCCCGCATCACGCCCGAGGTCGACCATCGTGCGGGCGAGCTCACGAGCGGCGTCCAGGTCCTTCATGAAGGCACCCGAGCCGACCTTGACGTCCAGGACGAGGGCACCCGTTCCCTCCGCGATTTTCTTGCTCATGATGGAACTGGCGATCAGCGCGATCGACTCCACGGTCGACGTGATGTCGCGCAGCGCGTAGAGCTTCTTGTCCGCGGGGGCCAGCCCCGAACCCGCCGCACAGATGACCGCGCCGCAGCCGGACCCCAGCTGCGCCATGATCTCCTCATTGCTCAGCTGCGCGCGCCACCCCGGGATCGCCTCGAGCTTGTCGAGGGTGCCGCCCGTGTGCCCCAGGCCTCGGCCCGACAGCTGCGGGACGGCCACGCCGAAGCACGCGACCAGCGGCGCCAGGGGCAGCGTGATCTTGTCGCCCACGCCGCCCGTGGAGTGCTTGTCAGCGGTCGGCTTGCCGATGCCGGAAAAGTCCATGCGCGCCCCCGAGCGGATCATCGCGTCCGTCCAGCGGGCGATCTCGGTGCGGTCCATGCCGCGCAGGAAGATCGCCATGGCCAGGGCGGCCATCTGCTCGTCCTTGATGACGCCCTTCGTGTAGGCGTCGATCGTCCAATCGATCTGATCGGGAGTCAGCGCTCCCCCGTCGCGCTTGACTCGGATAATGTCAACGGCATCAAAGAGTGCCATCAGTTCCTTCTTTCGTCGTGGACGAGGCCGGGGCCACCCCGTGTGCGTCGCGCAGCCCCGCGTCGGTCTGGGACCCCAGCTCCTCCAAGTCGTGGGGGCCAAAGGCCCCGGGCAGGACCTGCGTCATGTCGGCGACGCCGCCAGGCATGAGGACCAGGCAGGAGGGCCCGCCGTGCTCGTAGATGAGCTGACGGCACCGGCCGCACGGGGCCACCGGGACCCGGTCCCCATTGACGGCGACGACGGCGAGGAGCGCGCCGCCGCCGGAACGGATGAGGTCGGAGACCATGCCGCACTCGGCGCACAGCGTCACCCCGTACCCCGCGTTCTCCACGTTGCAGCCGCTCACGATCCGCCCGTCGCTGGCCAGACCGGCGGCCCCCACCGGGAAATGCGAGTAGGGGCAGTAGGCGTGGGTCATCGCCTCGATGGCCGCGCCCAGCAGGGCGTCCCAGTCGATCTGCGTCATCGTCGCGGCCCCCTCACTTCACGTAGGGGACGTTCTCGGCGGCGGGCGCGCGAGACTTGCCGACGAAACCGGCCACCGCGATGATCGTCACCACGTAGGGGATCATCGAGACCAGGTCGGCGGGGATCGCGGGCTCGATGTTGGGCAGCATGCGGGCCAGGGCCTGCGCGAAACCGAACATGACGGCCGCCCCCATGGCACCCACGGGGTTCCACTTGCCCAGGATCATCGCCGCCAGGGCGATGTAGCCGTTGCCCGCGGAAATGTTGTCCGTGAAAGCCAGGCCCGACCCGATCGTGAAGAAGGCGCCCCCCAGGCCCGCAAAGGCGGAGCCGAGGATCGTGTTGAGCGTGCGCGTGCGCCCCACGTTGATGCCGACCGTGTCCGCCGCCCGCGGGTGCTCACCGCAGGCGCGTAGGCGTAGCCCCCAGCGGGAACGGAACAGGAAGAAGGCCAGCGCGATGACGGCCGCGTACATGAGGTAGACAAGGATCGTCTGATTGAACAGCACCGGGCCGATCACCGGGATCTCGGCGAGGCCGGGAATCTTAATCGGGGACAGCGAGAACTGGTTGGTGTTCAGGCTCCCCGGAGTTTCCTTCATGACCGTCCCGTACAGGAAGGTGGTCAGGCCCAGCGCCAGCACGTTCAAGACGACGCCGACGATGATCTGGTCCACCCCGCACTTGACCGAGAAAAGGGCCAGCAGCGCCCCCAGGGCCGCGCCCGCGAGGGGCGCCGCGATGATGCCCGCGTAGGGCATCTGGAAGTACGAGGCCGCCATGACGCCCGCGAAGGCCCCCACCAGGAGGTCGCCTTCGATCGCGATGTTGACGACGCCGACTCGCTCGGAGATGACGCCCGACAGGGAGCCGAAAATGAGCGGCGTCGAGATCGCCACCGTCGAGACGAGCGTCGAGGTCAGGGTCACCGCCCCGGTCGAATCCGAGCCCGCGTAGAACAGGAATCCCAGGATCGTCGATAGGCCGACAAGGACCATCCCACCCACGCGCGCCCACGTGCTGCGCGTCATGCGCCGCGCGGTCGCCAGAATCGTCCACGCGGTGATGGCGATCGTCAAGGCAGCAAGCACCCACACGATGGGAGCACCGGCGGTGACGATGTCGGGGATCTCGTAGGACTGCGACTTGTCGTTCAGGCGGATCGTCACGTCGCCGCGCGTGGAGATCGCGAAGACAAGGAGCAGAATGCAGGCGGCCACGTAGATACCGGGGAGCTTCCAGGAACGCTTGACCTCTACCCGCGGGACTGCAACGGACTCACTTGTGCTCATCAGCCTTCTCCTTTCGCGCCTGCTCGGTCGCGTCGACGCCGGACAGCCGGAACGGCCACCGCAAGAGCATCCGGAACAGCAATCAGCAGGACGATCACCGACTGCAGGATGAGGATCATGTCGATCGGCACGCCCTTGGCCTGCATCGCGTAACCGCCCGCCTTGAAGGCCCCGAAGAGCAGCCCAGCCCCGAAGGTCCCCCAGGTCTTGTTGCGCCCCAGCAGGGCCACCGTGATCGCGTCGAAGCCGATCGAACCAGCCACGTCACGCGACACGTACCCGAGGGTCCCCAACGCCTCGTTCGCCCCGGCCAGGCCCAGGAACGCGCCCGAGATCACCATCGTGACCGCCGTGATGCGCTCGACCGAAATGCCCGCCGTTCGGGCGGCCGCCGCGTTGGCGCCCACCGCGCGAATCTGGAAGCCCAGCGTGGAGCGTTCCATCAGCCACCAGAACAACGCCAGCGCGACGAGCGCGACGATGAGGCCCGCATGCAGCTTGATCGGCCCCTTAAAAAATGCCGTGAGGGCCGCCGAATCGGCGACGTTAGGGGTGATCGGCTGGTTCGAACCGGGCTTTTGCCACGCCGGCTGCGTCAACGCGTAGCCTAGCGCGAGGGCCGCGATCGAGTTCAACATGATCGTCACGATCACCTCGTTCGCGCCCGTCTTCGCCTTCAGGACGCCCGCGATGCCGCCATACGCAGCGCCCGCGGCGATCGCCGCCGCCAGGGCAACGAGCGTGTGCACCACCGGCGGCAGGCTCAGCGAGAAACCCACCCACACGGCCGCGAGCGCGCCCATGATCATCTGGCCCTTGCCGCCGATGTTGAACAGACCCGCGCGGAAACCAAAGGCCAGGCCCAATCCCGAGATGATCAGGGGGATCGCATAGAACAGGGAGTCTGTCAGCGGCTTGACCATGCGCACAAAGGTCGGGGCCTGCGGATCCACGATAGCCCCGCGGAACATCGCGTAGTAGGCATCGAGGACGGAGGCGTCCGCCAGGACAATGAAGACCGCCCCGATGGCAAACGCGATGACGACGGCCAACAGCGAGACGAGCCACCGGATACGAAAAACCTGTATCACGAAGCCCATCCCCTTACTCGCGCGTGCACTCATCGCTTCTCCTTCCCGGCTGCCCCGCGCTCCTGCGTTGATCCACAGGAAGCGGCCACGGCCTCGTCCACGGGGACGCCCGCCATCATGAGGCCCAGCACGTCGCGGCTCGTGTCCGGGGGCACGATGCCGACGATGCGACCGCGGTACATGACGGCGATCCGGTCGGCCAGCGCCACGACCTCGTCCAGCTCCGAGGAGATCAGCAGCACCGCGCACCCCTGGTCGCGCACGTCCACGATCCTGCGGTGAATAAACTCGATCGACCCGACGTCGACGCCGCGGGTGGGCTGGTTGGCCACCAGCACCGTCAGGTCACGCGACATCTCGCGCGCCACGACGACCTTTTGCTGGTTACCGCCCGACAGGGAGGAGACCGGGTCGTCAATCGAGGTCAGGCGAATGTCGTATTCCTCCTGCTTCTCGCGCGCGTTGTGGGCCACCGCGCTGAGCCTGCGCGAGGGGCCGAGCGCGAACTCGGCCGCGTCGAACTGATCCAACACCAGGTTGTCGGCGATCGAGAAGGAGGAAATGATGCCGTCCGTCGAACGGTCCTCGGGGATGAAGCCCAGGCCCGCATCCAGGGACTTGCGCGGTTTCGCGCGCGTGATGTCGGCGCCCGCGAGGGTGATGGTGCCGCTGTTGGGAATGCGCAGGCCCAGGATCGTCTCCGCGAGCTCCGTCTGCCCATTGCCCTGCACGCCTGCCACCGCGAGGATCTCCCCGCGCGCCACCTCGAGGGACACGTGGTCGAGTTCCGCGACGCCGCCGGCGCCCAGGAGCGACACGTCGTCGATGACGAGGCCCGGGCCGCCGGGCCGCGCGGGGGCCTTATCGACGCGCATGAGGACCTCGCGCCCCACCATCTGCGAGGCCAGGGACGCCTCGGAGTCCTTCGGGGAGGCCTGTCCCACGACCTTCCCGCGCCGGATCACGGTGATCTCGTCGGCGACCGCGCGCACCTCGCGCAGCTTGTGGGTGATGAAGACGATGGAGGTTCCGGAGTCGGCGAGCTGGCGCATGATCGCCATGAGCTCGTCCGTCTCCTGCGGTGTCAGCACCGCCGTCGGCTCGTCCAGGATCAGTACCTTCGCCTGGCGAGACAGGGCCTTGACGATCTCCACGCGCTGCTGAGCGCCCACCGGCAGATCCTCGATGAGCGCGTCGGGGTCGAGGTCGAAACCGAAACGAGCCGAAACATCGAGCACCGTGCGGCGTGCCCGCTCCCGGTTGATGATGCCCGCGGGTCCGGTCGGCTCGAAACCAAGCGCGATAGACTCGGCGACCGTGAAGACCGGGATCAGCATGAAGTGCTGGTGCACCATGCCGATGCCCGCCGCGACGGCGTCGTCCGGGCCCTTGAAGGTGACGGGCTCGCCGTCGATGAGAATCTGCCCCTCGTCGGGGGCGAGCATGCCGTACAGGACGTTCATCAGCGTGGACTTGCCCGCGCCGTTTTCTCCGAGCAGGGCGTGGATGTGCCCCTCCTCGATCGTCACGTCGATCGAGTCGTTGGCAATGAGGGGACCGAACCTCTTCGTGATCCCCCGCAGCTCTAGTTTCATTCCGTGGGCCTTCCCCGTGCGACTGGGCGGCACCCCACTGCCCGGGTGGGGCCGGCGATCTCAGCCGCCAGCCCCACCCTCACAGCATCACTTCGGGGCGTTTTGCGATTCGATCACGAGCTTGCCGGACTTGATGTCCTCGGTGAGCTTGGCCAGATCGGCCTTGAGCTCATCGGAGACCTTCGCGTCGAAATCGTGGAAGGGAGCCAGCGAGACACCACCGTTGGCGAGCGTGCCCACGTAGGGGTCCGAGCTGAACTTACCATCGACCGAGTCCTTGATGGACTGCTCGACCGACGCGCCGATCTCCTTCATGACGGAGGTCAGCACGATCGAGGAGTAGTCGGGGTTGGCCTCGTACCAGTCGGAGTCCACGCCGATGATCCAGGTGTTGCCGTCGGCCTTCGCGGCCGCCGCAGCGCCCAGGCCCACGGGGCCGGCCACCGGCATGATGATGTCGGCGCCCTGGGAGATGAACTGCTGCGCCTGCTCCTTGCCCAGCGTCTGGTTGTCGAAGTCCTGGGTGAAGGAGCCGTTCTGCGTGGCCTTGTCCCAGCCGAGCACCTGCACGCTGGTTCCCTTGGCCTTGTTGTAGGCATCGACGCCGTCGACGAATCCGTCCATGAAGACCGTGACCGACGGGATCTTCATGCCGCCGAAGGTGGCGACCTTGCCCGTGTTCGTCATGCCCGCGGCGGCGTATCCCGCGAGGAAGGCGGCCTCGGCGGTGTTGAACAGGAGCGGACGGCCGTTCTCAAGGGTGACGGTCTCTTGTCCGTCAGTGAAGCTGGAGTCGACGAGGGCGTAGTGCAGGTCCGTGTTCTGCTCCGCGGACTTGTGGATGGCCTGCTCGAGGTTGAAGCCGACGCCGATGATAAGGGTGCAGCCGTCGGAGACCATGGCCTCGACGTTGGGCACGAAGTCGGTGTCCGAGCTGGATTCGGCCGTGTTGATCTGGATGCCCAGGCTGTCCTGGGCGGCCTTGAGGCCGTTGTAGGCGGACTCGTTGAAGGACTTGTCGTCCCATCCGCCGGCGTCGGAGACCGCGCAGGCCTTGAAGGTGGCGGCGTCCTTGGCCTCGCTGGTTGTCCCTCCTCCGTTGGAGGTTGTGCCACCGCCGCATCCGGCCAGCGCGAGCGTGACGATCCCCGCCGCAGCGACGAGCTTCGTGAGGTGCTTCATGAGTGTGTTCCTTTGTTGATGTGGATTCTTCTGCGAATCGGTGGCGGCGCGGGCCGCGGACTCTGTCCGCGCAACCGTTGCGCGAACATTTGTATGAGTCGACTTTTACGTCTGATCGAAGTGTCCCGCGCCGCCTCCTCCCATGTCAAGGGCTACTTGTTCTCGCTTTGGTAACGATTGCGGCGACGGGCCCACAGCCCGGCCACCCCGATCACGCCCATCGCAACGGCGACAGGCAGTCCCTGCGTGGTCGCGCCCGTGCGCGCCAACCCGCCGCGCGGCGCACCG
>NZ_ALIY01000192.1:0-7742 GCF_000283035.1 Actinomyces sp. ICM58 | reverse complement strand
CGCAAGGCCACCGCGTCCACGANGCGCACGCACACACCCGGCGGAGAACCCAGCGCCAGCCCCCGAGCAACCCCGCGTGCGAGAGGAAGCGCCACCTGGCGGCCCCGCAGGCGCCTACCCCACGACGAGGGCGCCGGCACAACCCACACCTGCGCCGCTGCCCCACCCCGGCGATCCCTCCCACGACCCGAGCCCCGCACCCACGCGGGCGAGCTGGCGCCACCCACCACCCGCCACAGGGACGCGCCGAGGGTAGCCCCGGCCTCGTCGAGGAAATCGCCGACGTCCGTGCGCGCCGCGTGCTTGGCGCCCAGGATGATCCTGCGCAGCGCTCCAGAATAATCCCCCAGGACCAGTCCGGGAATCGCCCCGCGCGCGCCCTCCAGGCTCGTGGGCAGCGGCTGCGCGCACGCCCACGAGCGGCACGACGGGCACAACACCTCGTCCCAGGCGCCGCACCCCACGCACTGAACGGGCAGGACCGCGCCGAGGAGCCCCTCGACGAGGGCACCCACCGGGCGCGAGCCAACCACGATCTTCACCCCGCGTATCGCGCGGACGACACGTCGACGACGACGTTTTGCCACAGGGCACCCGAGCGCACCAGCACCTGCTTCCTTCCCGCGTCGTCCGTCCCCACGATGACGACCGACGCGGAGGAGGCCCCCGCGCTCATCGACGACACGCGGATCGGCAGCGGCAGACTCGAGGGCAGTCCACCCAGCGTCATCGTGACGAGCTGATCGTCCTCACCGCTCCCCCCGCGCACAGCGACTGCGAAGCCCGTCGACGTCGTCCACGAGGCGTCGATGACCGCGCCGTCGAGAAACACCTGCTCCAAGGATCGCACCGCCTGCGGCCGCCCGCCCGGGCCGCGCTCGATGACGCCCACCCACGCGCTCGGCGTCGACCCGCGAACCACCAGGGCGCGCGAGCCGTCGGGCGAGACACGAACCGCGCGGATCTCCCCCGCACTCTCCGACTCGATGGCGACGTCAAAGGCGCCATCGGCTCCCCCGCCCACGCTCAGCGTCGACGCGGACGTGGCCGGCCCCCACACCCAGCCGTAGCGATCGATCGAGGGCCCCAGCGGGGCCTGGCCCGGCACAAAAGCCACCGCAGTCCCGGCCCGCTCCGCGTAGACGCCGTCGGCACCGCTCCAGGCAACCAGGGACGAATCGACCGGCGAGGCGGTCGGATTCAACGCGTCGGTGGCCGAGGCGCGGGGCGCCACGCCCGAGGAGGAAATGATGCCCACGCCCGAGCTCCCCGCGCCCACCAGCGTATCGAGGGAGTACGAGGGCGGCGTCGGCAGGGCAGCCACCTCCATGACCTCGCCCGTCAGGGACACGCTCACCTGCGACACGTCGGCGGCCTGGGTGAGCGTGCGCGTCAGCTCCCACTGCAGGCTCTCTCGCGCGGACTCGCTGGGCGGCATGGAGGCGTTCAGCTCGACGCGAGCGACCCCGTCGCTGACCTCCACGCCGTGGGAGGGCAGCGTCGCCCCCGCCGGAATCGCGTTCGCGACCACGGGATCGAGGTCGGCTCGCGGCCCGTTGACGAGGCCCGCCAGCAGGTGGGAGGCCAGTCGCCGGGAAGGGTACCAGCGCGGATCCGCGACCAGTTCCGTGCCGTCAGTGCTCGGGAAATACAGGTTCGCGAGCGTGTACGAGGCCGTCAGGGCAGCCCGGCTAATGAGGATCATGTTCTCGGGAGCGTCGATGCGCCACTGCCCATCCTCGCGGACGAGAGTGAAGGTGCGCGTAACTGTCGCCCCGTTCGAGCGCGTCAGCACGCCTGCCTGGTCGATGCTCGCCACCCCCAGGACGGACACCGTCACCTCGGAGCGCGAGGCGTTCTCCGAGGTCGCGCTGACGGCGGGCGCCGTGTCCGTGTCGTAGACGAGGATCTCGGTTTCGGGCTGCCAGGAGCGCGCCGAGGCCGCCGTCAGGAACAGGCGCGCGGTCGCGTAGTCATCCTGGGGTCCCGCGGCGCACGCCAGCAGGAAGTCCGACACGAGGGTCGCGGCATCCGACCCGTCCGAGGGGCCCTCCGCCGAAAACTGGACGCCGCTGCCGTCGCGCGCGGACACGTCGAAGGGCGCGGGCGGCGAGGACGTGGGCAGCGACGCGCAGCCCGCGAGCGCCAGCGCGGCGCACGCGATCAGGGCGAGATGTCTCCTCATTCGTCCTCCCACAGGGCAAGCGGCCAGCTGGCGATCTCATCTCCGGCGTGCTTGGGCAGGGTCATCAGGAACGAGGCTCCCTTGCCCGGCTCGCCGTAGGCTTGGAGGCGGCCTCCGTGGATCGCCACGTCCTCCGTCGCGATGGCTAGCCCCAGGCCAGTGCCGCCCGTCGTGCGAGCGCGCGCCGTGTCGGCCCGGTAGAAACGGTCGAAGACGTGGTCGGCGACCTCCTGGGTCATGCCCACGCCTCGGTCGCGCACGCGGCAGGCCACGTCCGTGGCGCTAGTGGCCACCGTGATGGTCACCCGGGTCCCGTCCGCGTGCTCGATGGCGTTGACGACGAGGTTGCGGATGACGCGCTCGATGCGCCGCTCGTCGATCTCGGCTGCGGCCCGGGCGGGGGCCACGACCTCGACCGGGACGCCCTGGCGTTGCGCGAGCTCGGCGCAGGCCTCGACGACGCGGGTGACGATCGGGCGCAGGTCGCGTTCCTCCGCGTCCAGGAGCGCGCTGGCGGCGTCGTAGCGCGAGATTTCGAGCAGGTCCGCGAGCATCTGTTCCATGCGTTCGGTCTGATCGTGTAGGAGCTCGGCGGAGCGGCGCGCGTGCGCGGGCAGGTCCTCGCGGTTGTCCCACACGATGTCCTCGGCCATGCGGATGGTGGTCAGCGGAGTGCGTAGCTCGTGGGAGACGTCGGAGACGAAGCGCTGCTGGAGCTTGGCCAGTTCGTCGTAGCGCGAGATTGTGTCCTGCAGGGAGGAGGTCATCGCGTTGAAGGCGCGCCCCAGGGCCGCCATTTCGTCGGCGCCGTGGACCTCGACGCGCACGTCCAGGTCCCCCTCCGCGGCCTTCGTGGCGGCCGAGACGGTCAGGCGCACGGGCAGGAGGAGGCGGTGCAGCAGGGCGAATACGCCGATGGGCAGGGTGACGATGATCGGCAGGGCGGACAGGACGAGGACGCGCAGGACGACGTCGACCTGGCGCTGGTCGGCGGCCAGGGAGTAGAGGATGTAGAGCTCGTGGGTGCCCGCGCGGGGCAGCTGAACCTGGGTGCCCACGAGGATGCCGGGAGAGACCTTGTCGGAGTCGGAGGCCCTGATGCCCACGGACTGCCACTGGGCGCCTCCCTGAGCCACGGCCTCGCGCATCTGGGGCGTAATCAGCCCGCGCATCTGTTCGTCCTCGATCTGGTTGATGCGTAACGAGGCCGTGGAGCCCTCCGAGCGCAGGAGGGCGACGTTGGTCGCGCCGGCGCCGGCGGCCGACGCCTTGAGCGAGGCCAGAGCGCCGCGCGCGGATTCCTGGACCTGGTCGGGGGACGTGGCGGTCGAGGAGGAGAAGACGGATTGGGCCGAGGAGAAGCGCAGCGACGCGTCCGCCAGGATCGCATCCTTGCGGGTTTCGAACATCGAGGAGCGCAGCTGGGAGGCGACGATAATGCCGAAGACGAGGAGGAGCACGAGGGCCGCGAGCGTGATCGCGACGGCGAGCTTGGCCGAGAGGGAATGGCGGATGCGGTGACCGATCTGCGAGGAGCGCAGGAACGTCCACGGCCTCGACGAGGCCAGGGCCCCGGTGAGGAGACGCAGGGGGTGGTTACGCTCCCGCGCCGGCACGGTAACCCACTCCGCGGACGGTGACGACCAGTTCGGGTTTTTCCGGGTCGCGTTCGATCTTGGAGCGCAGGCGCTGCACGTGGACGTTCACGAGCCTGGTGTCGGCGGCGTGGCGGTATCCCCACACCTGTTCGAGGAGCTCCTCGCGGGAAAAGACCTTCCAGGGGGAGCGCGCCAGCGTGGCGAGCAGGTCGAATTCGAGGGGGGTCAGCGCGATGACGCGGCCCCCGCGTTTGACGATGTGGCCGGCGACGTCGATCGACAGGTCCTGCAGGGTCAGGCCTTCGTCGGCCTGCGCGTCCTCGCGGCCGCGCAGTCGCGCGCGCACGCGGGCGACGAGTTCCTTGGGTTTGAAGGGCTTGGGGACGTAGTCGTCCGCGCCAGCTTCGAGCCCGGTGACGACGTCGGACGTATCAGAGCGGGCGGTCAACATAACGATCGGCACGTCAGAGACGCGACGGATTGCCCGGCACACGTCGAAGCCGTCCATGCCGGGGAGCATGACGTCGAGGAGGACCAGGTCCGGGTTGTTCTCCTGAAACTGAGTCAGCGCCTGTGAACCGTCGGCACAAAAGGCGACGCGAAAGCCCTCATTCCCGAGGACGATGCCGATCATCTCGGCCAGGGCGACGTCGTCGTCGACGACGAGGATGCGCGAACTCATGTCACGATAGTGTCACGAATTCGTCACGGATGCAGGAGAT
The DNA here is from genome assembly GCF_000283035.1 of Actinomyces sp. ICM58. NCBI lineage: Bacteria > Bacillati > Actinomycetota > Actinomycetes > Actinomycetales > Actinomycetaceae > Actinomyces > Actinomyces sp. ICM58. The sequence goes on along the minus strand of NZ_ALIY01000192.1, from coordinate 3,237 downwards.
TCGACCGGCGACGCCGCATTTTTTCACCGATAAGAGGTGTCACCCCATCCGCTGCTATGGCAGGATTGAGACTAGTACAACACCGAGATGCTGGAGGCAATGATGAGTTCGCCGTGGGTGTCCCCCGACCCGACCGACTCCGCCCGGGAGCGTTCCAAGCAGTCGAGCGCCCAGCCTGGCTTCGTCGCACCCGGCACGCAGCCCGCCCAGCCTGGCTTCGTCGCACCCGGCACGCAGCCCGCCCAGCCCGGCTTCGTCGCACCCGGCACCCAACCCGCCCAGCCCGGCTTCGTCGCACCCGGCATCCAACCCGCCCAGCCCGTTTCTCCCCTCCCCGCCCCCCAGAACGGGCAGCCACGGCCCGATGCGGGACCCGGCGCCTCCGGCTACAGCCAATCGACCTCCTGGGCGTGGGCCGCCAAACCCGGCATCATTGCGCTGCGCCCGCTGACCATCTCGGATCTGATGAGCGGCTCCTTCGCCGCGCTGCGCCGCAACCCCAAGGTTCTCTTCGGCTACACGATCCTCATCATGACGATCGTGTCCCTCCTGAACGGCCTGGCCGTTTTCATGCCTTTCTACTCGCTCATGACGCTGAGCGGGTCCACGTCTGACCCGCAGGCCTCGTACAACGACTTCCTCGCATCGTCCTCCCTGTCCCTCATCTCCACGCTCCTGAGCTACGTGGTCCTCTTCCTGGCAACCTTCCTCGGAGGAGCTCTCATCAACGGAGTCTTGTCGGTAACGGTCTCGCAGATGGTGATCGGCAAGAAGATCACCTTCGGCCAGGCATGGTCCATGGTCAGGGGCCGCCTCCTGCCGATGATCGGGGCGTCCTTCCTCCTCTTCCTCATCATCGCCATCCCCATGATCCTGTGGGGCGTGGGCTTCCTGGCCATGCTGATCTGGGGCCTCGAATCCAATATCGCGGATTCGCTCGCCGCCGTGTTGTTCTTCATCGGACTGCCTCTCATGCTCGCCTTGTACTCGCTGAGCGTGCGTTTCCTGTACGCGCCGATCTGCGCGGTCCTCGAACGCAAGGGCCCCATTCAGTCCCTGAAGCGCTCGTGGACCCTGACCTCCGGCGCCTTCTGGATGACGCTCGGCCGCGTGCTCCTCATCGGCGTCGTGTGCGGCGTGATCGTCAATATCATCAGCACACTGATCAGCGTCATCGTCTTGGGTATCGGCTTCGCGTTCCTCAGCTCCGCGTCCTTCGACGACCCCAACGCTGTGTGGGGTTTTGCCGTGTTCCTCGTCATCACGAGCGCCCTGCAGACCCTTGTCTACAGCCTCGTGTTACCGATCATGTCGGCGTATCAGACGCTCATGTACGTGGACCAGAAGATCCGCAAGGAAAACTTCGCCCTCGTCCTCGCGCAGGCAAGCCAGGGTCGGGGGTGACTCACGTGCTCGCGTGCGGCGCTCCCCTGACGCCCGACAACGACGAGGCTCAGTCCTGGCTGAGCGAGGAGCTGTCGCGCGCGGAATACAACGCTGACTCGAACCCCATCGCGCGCTTCATCCAGTCCTTCCTCGATGGCCTCTCGAAAGCCGCCTCCTGGCGCGGCACCGGCGCGCCTCCGATCTCGCTGGTCCTCATCATCCTGGGCATCATCGCGCTCGCGGCCATCATCATCGCACTGATTCTCAACCCGATTCGCCTGCGGTCGCGGGCCTCGCACTCCGTCTTCGAGGAGGAGACCACCGCGGAGGACGTGCGCGCGTCCCTGGACGAGGCCGTGGCGGCCGGGGACTGGGACCTGGCCTACGTGTGGTCCTACCGCCTGCTGGTCCTGGGGCTGGACACGGCCGATGTCGTCTCCTCCACGCCCGGCCTGACGGCGAAAGAAGCCGCGGATGCGGCGACGCGACTCGCCACCGAGTACGGTCAACAGCTCGGGCACCACGCCGCTACCTTCGACCGCGTCCGCTACGGTCATTCCTCCGTGTCGCGTGAAGACGTGGACGCGCTGCGCGAACTCGCGCCTCTCGTTGTGCACGCCTGCCAGCGGGCCCAGGAGAACGCATGAAAGCCACGCAGGTCCAGATCGTGAGTCCCACGGCCCGCGAGCGCGTGAGCGCGGCGCGTCCGGCGATCATGATTGTCGTTTTTCTCCTCCTCGTGTGCATCGGGATTGCTTTTCTTCCCCGCGCGGGCTTTGACTCCACGCCCGTCGGCATACGCAACCCCCTGGGGGACGGTGCGCGCGCCCTGGCGCAGGTGCTGGAGCGCCACGGGGTCTCGGTGCGCGAGGTCAGTGCGCGTGAGGCGACGACGGTGGACGAGGACACGACCCTCGTCGTCGTCTTCCCCTCCCGCATGTCCCCCTCCGTGCGCGCCGGGGTCTCGACGCGAGCCAACGTCGTCTACATCGGGCTCGAGCAGGAATACGGGTCCTCGCCCTCCTACCTGGACGGCCTCACGTCCTCGCGCGCGTGGAAGGACCCCGAACGAACCTCGCCGGGCTGTTCTTCCGAGGCGGCCAACCGCGCCCGTTCCCTGACGTCTTCCAACTACACGGTCTCGAACGGCGCCTCAGGCTGGCAGCTGTGCTTCACCGCCGACGGGCAGGAATACGCCTACGCGGAGCGTTCCGAGCCCGGCAGGTTCCGCGCCGTCATCCCCGATTCGCTGCGCGTGCGCAACCGCGCGATCCTGGACGAGGGCAACGCCGCGCTCGCCCTCAACGCGATCGGCCGCACCGACAAGGTCGCCTGGTACGTCGTCACCTCCGACGATTCCATGTCGCAGGAAGACCCCGTCCTCACCGAGTCGCCCTACCTGGCCCCCGCCTTCCTCATGGTCATCGGAGCTGTTCTGCTGGCCTCCCTGGCGCGCGGCAAGCGCCTGGGCCCCCTGACACCGGAGCGCCTGCCCGTCGAGGTTCCGGCGGCGGAAACCCTCGTCGGTAAGGCGCGACTCATGCGCTCCCAGCGCTCCTACGCGCACGCCGCCACGGCCCTGCGCTCCGCCACGGCCTCGCGCATCGCATCCACGCTCGGCGTCGCACACAGCGCCGACCGCGAGGCGCTGGTTCGCGCCATCGAAGCGCGAGGCCTGCCCCCCTCCCGCTACGAGACGCTGCTGTGGGGACCTCCCCCGACCTCCGAAGCGGACCTCGTCCGACTCGCCAACGACCTCGACACCCTCGAGAAGGAGATACGCCATGACTAGCCCCATGCCCACCCCGCAGTACGGTCCCACCGGGGCCGGCGCGGCCCCTCCCGGCGGGT
>NZ_ALIY01000191.1:0-6478 GCF_000283035.1 Actinomyces sp. ICM58 | reverse complement strand
CGCGGCCCCTCGCGCGTGGGGGGAGGGGAGTTGTTGTCGGTGGTTGCTTCGCTGTCATCTTCGGCAGTGGTGGTGATGGTGGCATGGAAGCCGTGGTGCGACAGATGAATTTCGTATACGATATTCGCTATGAGTGAGCGTCTTCTTCGCGGAGTTCCTGTGACTGATGAGCAGATTCAGGCGTGGGCTGATGAGGCTGAGCGCGGGTATGACCTGGCTGAGTTGCCGGCTCCGCGCCCGGGGCGTCCTCCGGTGGGGAAGGGGCCGGGCGTCGCCGTGACGGTGCGCCTGGATGAGCAGACGTTGAGGGCGTTGATGGAACGCGCCGCCTTGGAGGGGATTGGGAGCCGTTCTGACGCGATTCGCGCGGCAGTACGCGAATGGACCCATGTTGCCTAGGCTTCATGCCAGCGCTAGAAAGCATTTCGGGCGCGACAGGCTCACCGATGAGGCCGTCCTGTACGCGTATGAGCACGCCCTGAACTCACGTCCCCTCGACGATGAGGACGATCCCAGGAGATGGCTCGTGGTGGGTATCGACCAGTCTGGACGTGTTCTCGAGATGGTCGTATTGGTTTTTGATAGTGGCGGCGAGCTGCTCATTCACGCCATGAAGGCTCGTCCGCAATTCCTTGACGAGCTGACGTAGCTCTCTGGTAGCTGCCTGTCCTGGCTGTTGGCTGTCGCCGATGTGGGACGAGGCGCCGCTGGATGTGTCGGTCGTGATACCCGGGTCTCTCTCGCATTGGTGGCGAGCTGGTGTTTCACGGGCGCGTCCCGTGAAACATCAGTGTTGGTTAGTGGCCTTGTTTTTCTTCCCAGGTGTCGGTGTTGTTAATGACCAGGTGAGACAGTGGGAAGGGGCCGGTTGTTTCGGTGGTGGTGACCAGGCCGTTGATCGTCTGGGTCTCCCCGGTAAAGGGGTTGGTGGCCGTCCCGCTCCACGTCGTGGTCAGCGTGATCTCTCGGTTCTCATGCGGGTAGGGCCCATCGAACCCAGAACGCCACCCCTGCGGGGGCGTGTAGTAGTGGCGGATCAACCGTGGGTCCTTGTTCGGATCGATCCCCTTGTGCCAGACCAAGCCCGGGGAGGTTGTGATCGTGTTGGGGGTGCCATCACCCCAGTTGTATTCGTAGTTCGTTGCCGTGAGCGTGATCGTGATGTCGCGACCCAGCAGGTTGATGACGTGAGTCTGAGTCGGATTGGTGACCGAGACGATCGTGGGCACAAACCTGTTCGTGTAGGACACAGTGGGTGGTTGTTTGTTGATGCCGGCCCCGTCGGCGTGGATGGTGGCGGCAGCACGGCGCAGAATCGTCCGGGTTGAAGGGGGAGTGGACGGCGTCGTATCGCTTGGAGGGGGATCAATGCATCGCCAAAAGGTCGGAAACATGAGATGACCGGATTCGTAGGATACGGGGTGTTCACAGTGGTAGCCAAAAGCAAAGTCGTTAATTGCGCTCGGCGGCTCCGGCGTCCCCTCCGGTAACGGCTCACCACTACCTGACGGCGACTGATACGTACCTTGATCGGTGCCTGGGGTAGTATCGTCGTACTCCTCCCAGACATCAGTGTTGACGTCCCCACGATTTCCATTGGTATCGAATCCTGAGTTCGTTGCAAGAGCTATTGAGGGTGTGATGCTGTGCATCAGCACAGCTGATGACACGGTGCAAATGGTCAGAATACGTAGTTTATTCGTCATCATAGTCCCTGGCGCTTCCTTGCAGCTCAGTCCAACGGTTATTTTTCCACGTCATGAATAAGGTGATCGTCGAGCTATGTTGTGCGCTATCAACAACGATGCTCTGTTCTTTGCATCTTGTGCCGTTGCTGGCACTGACCAGAAAACGAACACCGATAGTATTTGGTGGAATTGCGCCATCTTGCTCCGCAACGGCTTCGAGGCGAAGCACCTCCTGCACTGTAGCGGAGTTCCCGAACGACCAGCCATTTGTATACATCTCTTGGGTATTGGCAATGTGGCCCTGGGCGAAATTTGACGACGGGTCAGACATGTCTGCCAGAGGTTGAGTGTCTCCGGTGTTCCACGCGTAGACGATAAGAGCGAGGTAGTGCCTCGCTGCTGCTTCTGCGCCTTTCTCGGTGTTCTCCTTAGCTTCCTCTGGCAGCTCGGGTTTGGTGTAGGTGGATGCGGCGTGCTCGGCGGGGCGGACCAGGACGCCGTCTGGGCCGATTTGGTAGCCGCCCGACATCGCGGCCTCGCCCGAGGCCGTGGCGGAGGCAGTAGGTGTGGGGTAGATGGGTGGCGTGGTTGTGGCTGCCACGGTGGGTTTCTCGCCCCAGGCTGGCCACCAGCCTTCGGCTACCCCGTTGATATACACCGCTAAGACAGCACCCGCGAAGAGAACAACGTAGACGACGCGCATCCCCCAATAGAAGGGCTCCACGTGCAGCCACGCCCGGGCGCGGGCCCGCGCACCCTTGGGGCGCCGCGCTTTGACCTCGGCGCGATAATCAGCCCACCGCCGGCGCAGCGTGTACTTACGCGGCGCCGTTTCGCGGCGGAATTGCTCCTCGTCCTCCTCGGTCACGGGACGCTCAGACAACGGCGGAACCATCATGATCTATCAACCTCCACGATGAGGTGTCCTCCCGCGCGCCCCCATCATCGGAGACGCGCCCTTCACCCACCAGACTACGCGCCGTAACACGCAAATACACCAAGAATGCACGGTAACCACAAACGCACATCCTCCCGCCCAGAGGGGACGAACGTGCACGCACCCGCACGAGTAGGCCCTGACCTCTCCCAACAAGACGATGTACGGACACGTGCGCTTCGCGGAATGCCTCCGAAGGGGAGTTCGTTTCGTGAGCGAGTCGTGAATGGTTCGGGAATCGCTGACCGTGGCGTACCGTGCCTGCGGCGGGGGTGGTGCTGGCGTGCGTGGGAAGCTTCGCGTGCTCCGCCTGGAACTTGTCATCGCCCTGTGTCCACGTGGGGGAGCGCGGGGCGTTGTGTCACCGAGTTAGCGTTCGTCGCTGGTAGTGGAAGCGAGCGTCGCCTCATTGCCGTGTGGGCATTGATTCGGCAGCGCTATCGGTGTGGCGCTGTCGACTACGGAGACCTTGTTGATGTCTGGCACATACCCGTGGCAGGGGTGCGAGCAAATGTGCGTGGTTCTAGTGCACCGTCTGGTACTCGTTGCTGTCTCGAGCCGTTGATACCGGAGCCGGAGAAGCCGGTCACGCCGGAGTCTTAATGCGCCTTGTGGCGCTCGGTGCTTTCTGACCGGTGAAATCGTCGACCATGTGCGCCGTTGTCACCCAGAAATAAATGCACCTTTTGGTGCTCGATGCTTTCTGACCATGGAACAGCTAGCCAACGACTACCGGATGGCCCTCGTCTTAATGCGCCTTTTGGCGCTCGGTGCTTTCTGACGCAGTGCTCAAAGGCCCTCACGGGTGGTGGGAAATTCTCGTCTCAATGCGCCTTTTGGCGCTCGGTGCTTTCTGACCTGGGCTTCTTCTCAGGGCTTGTCCTCTACAAGTTGGTCTTAATGCACCTTTTGGCGCTCGGTGCTTTCTGACTTCGCGACCGTATTAGCACGTCTAGCACTTACTACTATGAGTCTTAATGCACCTTTTGGCGCTCGGTGCTTTCTGACAACAAGGCCGGTGCCGGTATTGATTTCTCAGCGGGCACTCGTCTTAATGCACCTATTGGCGCTCGGTGCTTTCTGACCCAGCGCACTATGAGTATGCCGAACCATCCAACATCAAGTCTTAATGCACCTTTTAGCGCTCGGTGCTTTCTGACGGCCTGGTTCGCGGCCCTCACGCTCCTGTTTGGCCTGGTCTTAATGCACCTTTTGGCGCTCGGTGCTTTCTGACTTCATCTACGCGCTGCCCGACACGAACTCTGTGGAGTTGTCTTAATGCACCTTTTGGTGCTCGGTGCTTTCTGACGTGGTTTCTCTCCGATTCAGGACACCCTTCCTGCTATCCCGTCTTAATGCGCCTTTTGGCGCTCGGTGCTTTCTGACTGCGAAGTCTCGCACCATGCCGGTCTCGTTCTACTCGTCTTAATGCACCTTTTGGCGCGCGGTGCTTTCTGATGAGGTCTCCATCTTCCACCCGTCGTACATCGACGGTGAGTCTTAATGCACCTTTTGGTGCTCGGTGCTTTCTGACGCCAGTGTGGTGGAATGGTAGACACGCCCGCCTCAAAAGTCTTAATGCACCTTATGGTGCTTGGTGCTTTCTGACTCGCACTGAGCGTGGTGCGCGACGCTGTCTCTCAGTATCGGTCTCAATGCACCTTATGGCGCTTGGTGCTTTCTGACTCGTCGAGGATGGTCAGGCCCCGCGCGTCTAGCTGTCTTAATGCACCTTTTGGTGCTCGGTGCTTTCTGACCTACCTGTACTTCTTCCTGTCCCCCAACTGGCGGCATGTCTTAATGCACCTTTTCGCGCTCGGTGCTTTCTGACTTACAAAAGCCTGGAATGTATTCAAGCAAACCGAGAGTACGTCTTAATGCACCTTTTGGTGCTCGGTGCTTTCTGACCAGTGATAGCAATACCGTACACAGACGCCAACATCTTCTCGTCTTAATGCACCTTTTGGCGCTCGGTGCTTTCTGACCCGTGTGTATTGAGGACTTGAACGTTGCGGGTATGGTGAAGTGTTAATGCACCTTTTGGTGCTCGGTGCTTTCTGGCACGATGGTCAACGACCCCTACACAGGCAAGACTTACGACTGGTCTTAATGCACCTTTTGGCGCTCGACGCTTTCTGACGCCGCGGACTTGATTTGGCGGTTGAAGTCGGCGACGTGTCTTAATGCACCTTTTGGCGCTCGGTACTTTCTGACTCAACAAGTGGCTATCGGAGGAAGATGCCGCATTCGTCAGTCTTAATGCACCTTTTGGCGCTCGTTGCTTTCTGACCTGAGCTAGAGCACGTGTATGCGGGCGGCATGATCGGTTTGTCTTAATGCACCTTTTGGCGCTCGGTGCTCTCTGACCCGGGCATGAGGGTGACTTTGACCTTGTCGAACTCGCCAGTCTCAATGCACCTTTTGGCGCTCGGTGCTTTCTGACGCGAATGGGTTCTACAAGAACAAGACCGAATTCTACGGTCTTAATGCACCTTTTGGCGCTCGGTGCCTTCTGACACGAAACATGTACCAGATCGCACTGGACCACATGGGTCTTAATGCACCTTTTGGCACTCGGTGCTTTCTGACTGCTGATGGTTTCGATACTGAATCTGGGCATGTCGTTGACTGTCTTAATGCACCGTTTGACGCTCGGTGCTTTCTGACCGCCGACCTCCTCACCGCTAGGGCGGCAAACCTCGCCGTGTCTTAATGCACCTTTTGGCGCTCGGTGCTTTCTGACTTACCGATGAAGTCAAGGCAAAGAGGGCTGCCAACGTCTTAATGCACCTTTTGGCGCTCGGTGCTTTCTGACCGACCACACGCACCTACCACTCGTCGCCTTCGCGCGGTCTTAATGCACCTTTTGGCGCTCGGTGCTTTCTGACCGAAGACACGAAGACCCTAGGAGAACTACTCTCCACCAGTCTTAATGCACCTTTTGGCGCTCGGTGCTTTCTGACACGTAGATGACACCGTTTCCGTTGGTGACACCTACGAGTCTTAATGCACCTTTTGGCGCTCGGTGCTTTCTGACGGGCACGCAAAAGACCGACGTGGAGGTGAGCGTGTGAGTCTTAATGCACCTTTTGGCACTCGGTGCTTTCTGACGCTCCGAACCCAGACCCCCGAGGTGCGGGTCATGCGTCTTAATGCACCTTTTGGCGCTCGGTGCTTTCTGACCCGTTTTAATCCCTACCCCCCACCCCTCTAAAATCGGAGTCTTAATGCACCTTTTGGTGCTCGGTGCTTTCTGACCTCGGTGAATGGGCAGCTGAGTGTGCTCTCGCATACGCAGCGTCTTAATGCACCGTTTGGCGCTCGGTGCTTTCTGACAGCTCATCAATATGATGCAAGACTGATACACGTCGCACTGTCTTAATGCACCGTTTGGCGCTCGGTGCTTTCTGACAAGGCGATGGTGATTGCCAGGGAGACGTTGGCTGCTAGTCTTAATGCACCGTTTGGCGCTCGGTGCTTTCTGACCCAAGATGGTACAAGACTGAAGCGCGTCACACTGAAGCGTCTTAATGCACCGTTTGGCGCTCGGTGCTTTCTGACTAGAAAAGGCAAAACGATGACCATCAGGAATACACTCACGTCTTAATGCACCGTTTGGCGCTCGGTGCTTTCTGACCCGGCACAACCGTCGTCGTCCCCTCGACCGCTGGCATCACCGTCTTAATGCACCGTTTGGCGCTCGGTGCTTTCTGACGCCGCCGAGACCTCAACGCCCCTGTCGATCATGCTCCCGGGTCTTAATGCACCGTTTGGCGCTCGGTGCTTTCTGACAGAGATGTGGGTCGGTTCCCACTACCACTTCTACGCCGAGTCTTAATGCACCGTTTGGCGC
>NZ_ALIY01000190.1:0-7436 GCF_000283035.1 Actinomyces sp. ICM58 | reverse complement strand
TGTTTCTCGTGCATTGAGTTTATTGTTGGCCGTGCAATATTCTGACCTGTTGCTGCTTACTGCGGCGCCGGGAGAAAAACTGTCCGCTTTGATCGCATGGAGACCGGGGAGGAACTGGTGAATTCGGAGCCTACGTCACACTCGAACGGTTGGTTGCTCTTCCTCGGAGTAGCAGGGATGGCCTGCTGGTATTACAAGATGTTTCATGCCAGCGAGGACACGGCTGCGTCCAATCATTTGAGTTTCCACTGGCACCCCAAGAATTTCTACTCCGTCATGCTGCCCTCATATTCCACGTTGCTGATCCTTGTGCCGGTGGTCGCATGGTTTGGTCAGTTTGATCCTCCGAAGTGGTTGTTCACATGCGCGTCTGTTCCAGTATTTCCGCTCCTGATACTGTGCGTCGTTGGTTGTTTTCCTTTCAAATTCCCCGATTGTCTCTACCCTGAATGGCAATATGCCAAGCGCAATGGTCTATTAGAAGAAGGGAAAAGCGGTAAGAAGTCTCCTGGGAACCAGGGGCCCGGCGGGGACAGGAGTCTTGTGGGCAAAGGCGTGACGATGCGTGTGGCTCCTGGTTGGAGGCAACTGTCGGAGGAAGAACGCGGCGAGCTCGGGGATCTCGGCCAGGATGAGAGTATTCGCTTCATTGTCGTTGGGGAGGCGACGGAGGGGTACGTGCCGAACATCGTCATTACTGAAACTGAGGTCTTCAGCGGCAAAGTGGAGAAGGAGATCCTCGACGACAGCGCTCGTCGCCTGGCTGAGCCGCATCCTGGATGCCGCCTCATTGACGACACTGCCGCGCCGTATCCCACGTCGCGCACGCGCTTCATTACGGCGGTGTACACCCTCAACGACACCTCGATGACCGTCTCGCAGCTCGTGTGTCTCACCTGGCATAGAAACGAAGGGGACGAGGAGCCCCGCCGATTCCTGTGGGCTGCGACATGCTCGTGTCCGAGCCTCGCCTGCCCGTCAATCATCGAGGATTTCATGACAATGGCACGCACCCTGGAGGTGGAATCGTGACCGCCGAAGGAACCACGGCCTCGTCGCCAGAGGAGCTCGTCGTCTCCGTCGAACAGGCGAATGCGCTGATTGACCTCATTGGTATAAGGGAAGGGTACAACGCTCTACCGAGCGTGATACCGGTCAGTGGACTTATTAGCGCTGGCCTCGGCGACTCCAATGGCCTCGTGGGTGACGTCGAGGCGATCCTGGGTCCCGCGCGCACGGTCGACTCGCGTCTCGCCATTCGCGTCGTCTCGCCGAGGCCGAGCATCGGCGTGCGCAATGTGCGGATCTGGCCCTCGCAGCCGCGCTCGGTCGTCATGCGCGCCGAGGATGACGGCGTTCACTTCACCCAGGTTGATTTCTGCGACGTCCCACATATCCTCGCCGAGGAGAGCCTCCTGGCGCCCGGGCCAACCATCCATGACGGCCCGCCGTCGATCTCGGTCAACTTCGTGCAGGCAGTGCGTGACGTGGACCTTGAGAGGGCGCAGTCAGCCCTGATTGATGTGGCCGCTCAGGGGCCCAGCGAATCGCACTTCTCTCAGGACTGCTGGCACAAGCGGTGGTGCGTCGTGCTGTGTGTACGGGAAGAACGGACTCGGGACCGGTGGAAGGACGCCGGGCACGTCGAGTGCTTCGTCACCGACCACATGCATGCGCAAATACACGCACCCATCGATCCTCGCGCACTCGCCCTCATGCGGGAGCGGAACGCACCCACCCTGGACGCCCCGCCGCGCACGGCGCTGTGGGGGTTCTTGATGGAGCTGCTTGCCAAGTAGTGCCGCCCTTGGGTGTTGTTTCCGTATGACAAAACGAGGGGGCGGAGCCGGCCGGCTCCGCCCCCCTCAACGCATCCGTCAGGACCGCCCGCTCACTCGTTGCCGCTGAAGTCGGCCACGGCCTCGTCCAGGCCCGCGCGACGAATACGCACCAGCGAGAGGAACACCAGGCCGGCTGCCAGGGCGATGCCCAGGCCTCGAACCAGCCAGGACTCGCCCACGAAGATCATCGCCATGGCGGCCAGGACCGGCACCAGGAGCGTGAACGCGTAGCCGATGTAGCGGCCAAACGACGGCATGGGCACGCCGTCGGACTCGGCGACAGACTTGACCATGAAGTTCGGGCCGTTGCCGATGTACGTGATCGCGCCACAGAACACGGCGCCCAGCGAAATCGGAATCAGATAGTACTCGGGCACGCCCGCGATCAGCGTGCCCTCGCCGCCGGAAGCCTTCGCCATCTCGAAGAACGTCATGTACGTCGGAGCGTTGTCCAGGATCGAGGACAGGCCGCCCGTGAACACGAAGTACGTCATGCGGGTCAGCGGCAGAGACGGGGCGATCTGCTCCAGGTAGCGCAGCGCCGGCGCCATCGTCGAGAAAATGCCGATGAACAGGGTCGCGACCTCCATGATCGGAGCCCACGTGAACGCGTTCTCCTCGAAGCGCACCTTCTTGTCCGAGAGCTTGTAGGACAGGCCCGCGACCGTGAACATGATGATCTCGCGCCACGGCACGAAGCCGGTCCAGGAGTGCACGTGGCCCTCGGCCAGTGCCTCGCCATCCCAGGACGGAGCGAAAGCGACAGACAGGATGATGATCGCGAAGAACGCCAGGTTGATCTTTCCGTGCAGGCGCAGGGGCTTGACCTCGCGGTCGTCGGCCTCGATGGAGGCCGTGTCCTCGGACGCGTAGCGCACGCGGTCAATCGAGTAATACGACAGGAGCAGCAGCACCAGGACGAACAGCCACTCCTTCCACAGCGCAAACGTCCACGTGAAGGGCACGCCGTGCAGGTAGCCGAGGAAGAGCGGCGGGTCGCCGAGCGGAGTCAGTATGCCGCCACAGTTGGCCACAATGAAGATCGTGAACAGGACCGTGTGCACGCGGTGCTTACGTTCCTTGTTCGTCTCCAGGAGCGGGCGGATGAGCAGCATGGCCGCGCCCGTCGTGCCGATAAACGAGGCCAGCAGGCCGCCGATCGCCAGGAAGATCGTGTTGTTGCGCGGGGTCGCCTTGATGTCGCCGGCCAGGTGAATGCCGCCGGAGACCACGAAGAGCGCGAAGAGCAGCGCAATGAACTGCACGTACTCCACGCCCGTGGCGATGAGCGGGCCGGTGCCCGCCCTCATGAACATCCAGACCGTCGTCGGCACGCCGAGAGCGAGCGCGACGGAGAGCTGGGAGCATTCCTTTTCCCACCAGTGCGAGGTTTTCGGGATGATAGGCAGAAGGGCGATACATGCGAGCATCGCGACGAAGGGGAGCAGACTCCACCACGGGTAGGTCATTGGCCATTCCTTGGTAGGCGATAGAGACGCCCTTAATTTTATGTCGTGTGCGCGGGCGTGCGGGCATTGTCCGAGGTGGGGGTGGCCTCATCGTCGAGGCCGGGGCGGGCAGGTGCGCGTGTGCGGGCTCGCGGTGGGCGCGACAATGGCGGCGGCCGTGATGCCGCGTCTGCGCGGGCGTGTGGCGGGGCGCGGGTACGCGTGGCGCCCCGAACAGGACTCGAACCTGCGACCTCTTGCACCGGAGGCAAGCGCTCTATCCGCTGAGCTATCGGGGCAGCTCCGCCAGTTTAGCAGGCTTCAAACGCCCGCGCGTAACGGTGAGGTGTGCCATACTAGTGGGCGTTGCTTGTTCGAGAACCCCTCAGGAGGATTCCATGCGCGTCCATATTGCCACTGATCACGCCGGTTTTGAGCTCAAGGAAAAGATCGTCGCTGATCTGCGTGAGAAAGGCTATGACGTCGTTGATCACGGCGCACACGTGTACGACGCCCTCGACGACTACCCGCCGTTCTGCATTGAGGCAGCGCAGGCCGTTGTGGATGAACCCGGTAGCCTCGGCGTCGTTATTGGCGGATCGGGTAACGGTGAACAGATGGCTGCGAATTGCGTGCAAGGTGTGCGCGCCGCCCTCGTGTGGTCGGACGCGACCGCGCGCCTGGCCCGCGAGCACAATGACGCGAACATGATGGCTGTCGGCGCCCGTCAGCACAGTGAGGACGAGGCTATCGCTCTCATCGACGCCTTCCTCGAGACCCCCTTCACCGGGGATGAGCGCCACCAGCGCCGCATCGACCTGATGGCCGCTTACGAGCGTTCTGTGCGCTCCTGAACGACGCACTCGCGAGGCGGGGCCGGTCGGCCCCGCCTCGTATGCTTTCGGGTCGTATGCTTCCGGGCTTGGCACCGGCCTCGTTCTCTGGCTGTGATCAGCCCCGGCCTCGTTCTCTGGCTGCCTTCGGCCCCGGGCCTCGTTCTCTGCGTTTCTGTGCCGTCGACAACGTGGTTCCCCACAAATGTCGCATGCAATTCCCCTGAGCTTATTTCAGATTTTGAAATCACCTTGTTGGAATTCTGCGGTTTCTTGAGGTTTGTTGATTGTTCAAGCATCGAATTGCATGCGACTTTTGGGAGACGCGTGGGGTAGGCCGTGATGCAGTCACTGCCTTGCGCGGGCCCGACCCGCGAACTCGGCCCGGGCCTCGTCCCCTTAGCCCTGGCCGGTGAGCGTCAGATACACGAGGAACAGGTTGAGTGCGACGATGACGGCCGCAATGGCGAAGCCGACGGCGCGCAGCGTGCGGGTGTTCGCGTACTCACCCATGACCTCGCGCTTGGCGGTCAGGCGCATGAGCGGGATGATCGCGAAGGGGATTCCGAAGGAGAGCGCCACCTGGGAGACAACCAGCGCCCACGTCGGCTCCGCGCCCGCGCCCAGGATGATCAGGGCCGGAATGAGGGAGACGAGGCGGCGCACCAGGATCGGCACGCGAACGTGGAGAAGGCCATTCATGATCTCGGAGCCCGCGTAGGCGCCCACCGACGTCGAGGCCAGGCCCGAGGCGAGCAAACCCACCGCGAAGACCGTGCCGACGAGGGGACCGAGCGCCGAGGAGATCGCCGCGTGCGCCCCCTCGATCGTGTCGGTGCCGCTCTGACCGGCCAGAGCCGCGGCCGCCAGCAGCAGCAGACCGATGTTGACCAGGCCCGCGATGCTCAGCGCCCAGTAGATGTCGATGCGCGTGGCGCGCAGCAGGCGCGAGAGGTGCCCCGAGGAGTGGCGCGAGTCCGCGGTGGAGGGGCCGAGCTCGTCGGCCTCGTGGTCGTTGACCAGCGAGGAGTGCAGATAGACCGCGTGCGGCATGACGGTTGCGCCCAGCATGGATGCCGCGACCAGCACCGAGTCCGTGCCCTGGAAGCGGGGGAGGAGGCCGCTGAGGATCCCCGACGGGCTGGGAGGCGCGACGAAGAGACCCGCCAGGAAGCCCAGCGTGATGATGATGAGTAGGCCGACGATGATCGTCTCGAACTGGCGCTGTTTGCCTTCGCCTTGGACGACGAGAAGCGCCATGGACACGGCGCCGATGATGACGCCGCCCCACAGGAGTGGGACCCCGAACAGGAGGTGAAGGGCGAGTGCGCCGCCGATGACCTCGGCCAGGTCGGTCGCGGCCGCAACGATCTCTGCTTGGATCCAAAAGGCGATGCGGGCGGGCTTAGACATGCGGTCGCCGAGCAGGGCGGGCAGGGACTTGCCGGTGACGAGGCCGAGCTTCGCGGAGAGGTACTGGATGACCATCGCGAAAATGTTGGAGGCGAGGAGGACCCACACGAGCAGGTAGCCGTAGCGCGCGCCGGCCGTGATGTTGGCTGCGACGTTGCCGGGGTCGACATAGGCGACGGCCGCGACGAAAGCGGGGCCGAGGAGGGGGATGAGCTTGTGGCGATGCTCGCTGTCCGTGGCGCTCACGGGGATCCTCACTACAGGTAGAGAAATATTCGGCTACCCGAAATATTACTCGCCTCGCGTCCCTCACGGCGGGACGAAAGGCGCCCGCCGAAGCCTCGTGTGGCCAGGTTTTCACGCCCGGGCCGCCTAAACGTTCGCGGTGGCGAGCCAAAACCCCGTAGGCTAATGGGGTGACTCCTGAAGAACTTGCCTCCCTTATCCGCTCGACGCTGCTGGACGCTGCCGCCGCCGGGCGCATCTCTATCGACCCCGCCCAGGTGCCCGATCCCGTGACGGTCGAGCGCCCCCGCGTGCGCGAGCACGGCGACTGGGCCACCAACGTCGCCATGCAGCTCGGCAAGAAGGCCGGCATGGCCCCGCGCGAGTTCGCGCAGATCCTCGCCGACGACCTATCCGCCGCCGACGGCATCGACTCTGTCGAGGTCGCGGGACCCGGCTTCATCAACATCCGCCTGGGCGCGGGCGCGGCCGGCGAGCTGGCCCGCACGATCGTCGAGGCCGGTGCCGAGTATGGCCGCAACGAGACGCTCGCGGGTCGCTCCATCAACCTCGAATACGTCTCCGCCAACCCCACCGGCCCCGTCCACCTGGGCGGCGCCCGCTGGGCCGCTGTCGGTGACTCCCTGGCGCGCCTCATGGCCGCATCCGGCGCCGCCGTGACCCGCGAGTACTACTTCAACGACCACGGCTCGCAGATCGACCGCTTCTCCCACTCCCTCTACGCCCGTGCCATGGGCCGTGAGGTTCCCGAGGACGGCTACGGCGGCCAGTACATCGCTGACATCGCCGACCAGGTCCGCGCCGACGCGCGCGCCGCCGGCGAGCCCGACCCGATCACGCTGCCCGAGGCCGAGGCCATCGAGGTCTTCCGCGCCCGCGGTGTCGAGCTGATGTTCGCGGAAATCAAGGAGCGCCTGCACTCCTTCCGCGCCGACTTCGACGTCTTCTTCCACGAGGACTCCCTGCACACCTCCGGCGCGGTCGCCGACGCGATCGAACGCTTGCGTGAGCGCGGCGAGATCTTCGACGAGGGCGGCGCGGTGTGGCTGCGCACGACCACCTACGGCGACGACAAGGACCGTGTCCTCATCAAGTCGGACGGTCAGGCCGCCTACTTCGCGGGCGACGTCGCCTACTATCTGAACAAGCGTGAGCGCGGCGCGGACGCGGCCATCTACCTGCTGGGCGCCGATCACCACGGCTACATCGGCCGCATGATGGCCATGTGCGCCGCCTTCGGCGACAAGCCGGGCGAGAACCTGCAGATCCTCATCGGCCAGCTCGTCAACCTCGTGAAGGACGGCGAGCCCGTGCGCATGTCCAAGCGCGCCGGCACGATCGTCACCCTCGACGACCTGGTCGACGCCGTGGGCGTGGACGCTGCCCGCTACGCGCTCGTGCGCGTGTCCATGGACACCCAGGTCGACATCGACCTGAACCTGCTCTCGCAGCACTCCAACGACAACCCGGTCTACTACGTGCAGTATGCGCACGTGCGAACCTGCAACGTCGCGCGCAATGCGGCCACGCACGGCGTCACCCGCGACGCTGGCTTCGACCCCGCCGCCCTCGATACTGAGGCCGACGAGGCGCTGCTGGCGGCCCTCGCCCAGTTCCCCGCCCAGGTCGCGCAGGCCACGGAGCTGCGCGAGCCG
>NZ_ALIY01000189.1:0-39705 GCF_000283035.1 Actinomyces sp. ICM58 | reverse complement strand
GGGGGCGCGGGCGCGTTGTCGCGCGGCTATGTCAGCCGATGAGCCGTCCCGAATCGGCGAAGTAGTACCACGTCGAGCCGATCCAGTGCCCGCCGGTGAACATCGCGCCGGAGTCGGTGCTCAGGTAGTACCAGGAGCCACCGTCCTTGACCCAACCCGTGGTCAACGCGCCACTGGGAGCCATGTAGTACCAGGCAGAACCATCCCACACCCAACCGGTCGCCATCGCGCCACTGCCGGGCGTCAGGTAATACCACGTTAGGCCATCAAGCAGCCACCCGGTGACCATACGGCCCGTCGCGGGGTCCAGGTAGTACCAGGATGAGCCATCCTTTACCCAACCACTCGCCTGAGCGCCCGACGCATCGTGGTAGTACCACGCGCCGTCCTCGCTCGCCCAGCCGGTACGCATGTAGCCGCGAGGGTCAAAGCGGTAGATCGAGTGACCGATCTGCACCGCCTGGCCAGCCGGGTAGGTGCCATCCGCGTACCGGTACCACCAGCCCACCGAATCGCTGATCCACGCTCCGCCCTGAGGCGCAGGCGTCGGCGCGGGCGTCGGGTCCGGCTCAGGCGCTGGTTCCGGAGAAGGCGCGGGCGTCGGGTCCGGAGCCGGAGAAGGCTCAGGCGTCGGGGTGCCCGGCAGCTTAATCGTGAGAGTGGTCATCAGGTACGAGGCGTCACGCACCTGGACGCGCAGGCTCACGTCCGACGCGGACGGGGTCCACGGGAAGGTCACCGAAGAGGCGGCCGCCCCCTCCCCGCCGTCCGCCACAGTCGTCCAGTCGCGCACGAGCGTCTCGGTGCCGTCCGCGCCGACCTGCACGGCGCGCACCTGCGCCGTCCCGGCGATGCCACCGGCAACCATCGCGGTCACGTCGACCGACACCCCGGCCTCGCCCGTGTACGTGTAGCCCCCACCGGCCTCGGCGATAGAAGCACCCGATAGGGCCATCGACGCAGCCGTGTAGGTGTGCAGGTGCGAAGCATCAAAGCCGGCCGCCTCGAGGGCGCTCTTGGCGACGTTCCACGCCGGCGACCCCTCGGCCGCGGCGACGTAGACCTGCGTGTCCTCCTTCTTCTCGTCGCTCAGCTCCGGCTCAAGGTCGAGGCGGGTGAGCGTCGAAGGAAGGACGAGGACGCGCGGGACGTCCGCGCCGAAGGACACGCGCGTCATACCCTCGCCGAAGTAGGCGCTCTGGCGGCGTCCATTCGTCGGGCGCCCGTCATAGACGAAGGAGCCGTCCACTCCTCCGCGCACAACGATGCGGCGCGGCATGGGAACCCAGCTGCCCTCCATCCGGATCGAGGTCACCTTGGAGCCGTATTCGACAACCTCCAGGGAGTTGCCGGTGACGCCACTCGAGCGCTCGACCGAGTCGGGGATCACCAGCTCGGCCAGGGAAGCACACCCGGCGAACGCCTCATCGCCGATGGTCGTCACACCCTCGGGCAGGACGACGCGGGTCAGCGCCTTGTTGTTGGCGAACGCCGAGGCGCCGATATCGACCGTGCCCTCGCGCACCGTGTAGTCGGTGATGGTATTCGCCGCCGGGGAGAGCAGGAGGTGCAGCCCGTCGGCGCCCGTGCGGTACAGGACGTTGCGCTCGGCCGAGTACACCGCGTTATCGGCGGACACGGTCAACGTGGCGATCGTGCGGTCGTTGTACAGGGCGGTCTCGCCGAAGGAGGAGACGCCCGCGCCGATGTGGAACGAGGCCAGGGCGCTGTTCTCCGAGAAAGCCTGCTCGCCAACCGTGGTCACCGAGTCGGGCAGACTCACGGTAGGAACCGCCGTGCGGCTGAACGCGAAGTCGCCAATCGTCATCAGGCGCCCCAGCTCGGGACGGAAATTGACTCCATTCTTGGCGCTCGTGGACTCAAACGCGCTGCCACCCAGTGAGATCGCGCCTCCCAGATCAATGCTCTCCAGCTTGCCAGCAGAGCAGAAGGCACAGGTGCCGACCGTCTCAAACTTCTCGGGCAGGGACAGCGCGGTGAGCGCGGAGAGACGGAACGCCTCGTCCCCGATCGCTCGCAGACTATCGGGCAGCGCCACGGTGGTGATACCCGCCTTCTGGAAGGCCTTGGGCGCGATGCTCGTGGCCCCGTCCAGCACCGTGTACGAGCCGCCTGTGTTCTTGGCCGCCGGGTAGAGGATCAGGCGCGAGTGGTCCTTGGAGTACAAGACCCCGTCGATGCTCTCGTAGTTCGGGTTCGCGGGGTCGACCTCGACGCCGGTCAGCGCGGTAGTCTCTGAGTACCCCGAGGTCACCGCATCAGCGGCGACGTTCGGGCCCAGCTTGATCGACGTGAGCGCCGAGTCGTAGTCGAAGACCTCAGCGCCGATCGTCACCAGGGAGCGAGGCAGCTCAATGGCTTCCAGGCTCGTGTTCGCGAACGCCCGCCCACCGATCGACGTCAGCTGGGAGGGGTGGGCCTCGTCGTCCTGGAAGGTGACATTCTTCAGCGAGGAGTACATGAAGGCCTCGTTGCCGATGCTGCGCACGGCGGCGGGAATCGTCACGTGTTCCACGGTCGAGCTCGCGAAGGCGCGCTCGCCGATGGAGGTCACGGTGTCGGGCAGGGTGACCTCGGTGGCCGACCCCTTGTATGTCACGAGGACGCCGTTCTCGTCGACCTCGAAGTCGTCGGCGTCGGCTGCTCGCACCGTGACGGGGATCGAGGCGGTCTTGACTGCTCCCGCCGCGTCGGTGACGGTCGCGCTCAGCGTGCCCGCTCCGCCGTGGTCTCCGCCCGTCACCGTGGCGCTCGTCGTTCCCGCGACGCCGGCGACCGTGGCCAGGTCGGCGGGCTCCACCGACCAGCTAATGTCGCGGCCCTGTAGGGAGGGCGCCAGGTAGGACTTCACGGTGCCTTCCTCGCCCACCTTGACGGCCAGCGAGGATTGCTCCAGCTCGATGCCCACATCCTCGGAGATCGTGCGCACGTGGACCTGCGCGGCGGCCGACAGGCTCGGCTGGGTCGCGTCGGTCGCAGTGATGGTCGCGTCGCCCGCGGCCAGAGCATGGACCTCACCGTTCTCATTCACGGTTGCCACGGCCTCGTTCGAGGAGGACCACACGAGGTCGGTGACGTTCGCGTTCGAGGGCTCGTAGGAGGCGGTGAGCGCGACCTTGTCGCCCGCGACGACCGTGGAGGTCTGCGGGGCAAGCGACAGGGAGGTCATCGGGATGGTCTGGAAGCGGATCTGCTGGCGGGTCTGGTTCTTGCCCCAGTCCCACGCGTACAGGTAGGAGGTCGCCGGGTCGGTAGAATCCGCGCGGTCGACCAGATCCTTCCAGGCGATCTCGTAGTGCTTGGAGTAGGTGCCGTCGGGCTGACGGTTCGCGCCCACGACCTCCTTCTCATCGTAATAGTGACGAGAGTTGGGAGACTCGGAGAAAGCGATGCCGGCCAGAGGCGAATGATCGGAGACATCGAAGGACACGACGCGCCCCTCGCCCTCGCCCGTTACCGCAACGTTCGAAATGACGGGCGCCTGTGTGTCCAAGGAAAACTGCCAGGTCATCTGCTGGGTCGAGGACGAGGGAGCCACGGAGGAGGCCTCGATCGAAAGCGTGTAGCGCCCGTCGGGCAGCTCGTTGCCGGCCTCGTCGAAACCGTCGAAGACCGGATTGTTGCCCTCCTGGCTCTCGACGGGCAGAATCGCGCCCGCGGAATAGTTGAACAAGGACTTCTTCGCACGCTCGAAGGTGTAGGAGCGCACGGTCTGGCCGTCCTCGTTCGTGTACGTGTAGGTCAGCTTCGGCGTGTTACGCAGCAGGCACGTGCGCGGCAGCATCTTGTTGGGCGCCTCCTGCGCGGCCGAGCGCGACATGATGAAGGAGGCGGGGTCGACCGCGCGAACGGCGGTGGCGTCCTGGCCGTCCAGCGGGTTGAGCGCGCCCAGGGGCACGTCCGTCGCCGGGTTCATGAGGGTCGAGGAGCAGGCGTGCGCGGTGCTCGTCGTGCCGTCGTACCACTTGCCGTCGAAGATGGCGGGCGCGCCCCACGAGCCGTAGAAGCCCATGTAGGGCACCGTCAGGTCGGGGGCGCCATCCGTGCTCGTGAAGGTGACGGCTCCGTCGATGAAGGTGCCCTTGGGGGCGTTGGCGTTCGCGAACGAGGCGAAGGCCGAGCGCGGGGTCACAGTGACGGTCACGGTGGCGGCTCCCTGGGCGGGGACGGTCACCGAGTCGGCGGAGAAGGTCAGGTCGATGCCCGCTCCCGCCCAGTTGGTGGAGTGCTCCGTGAAGAGCCCGTCCTCGACGATCTCGGACAGCGCCTGGCCGCCCAGGGCATAGGAGTGGGCCTCGTTGGAGACGTTGGTCAGGCTCACCTGGAAGGTCCAGCCCTGCGTGCCATCCCCCAGGTCGGCCTTGGGGCGCGAGGGGTTCGCGGCGCCCACCACGGTCGGGTACACGAACGAGGTCGTGGCAGCCAGGGCGTCCACCTGGCCCGCGCCGACGCGACGCGGCGAGTAGTAGGTGCCGTTGTTCTGGTCGACGTCGAGCAGCGGGTGGGCGGTGCCCATCAGGAAGTTCGTGACGATCGAGTTCTTCTCGGAGGCGCTCAGGTCGGCGAACGCCGGGTCCTCATTGATGCGCTGGCGCACGAGTGCGGCGATGCCCGCGACCTGCGGGGTCGCCATGGAGGTGCCGGACATGGCCCGGTACTCACCCCCCAGGACGGCGGACGTGATGGTACCGCCGGGGGCAGCGACCTCGGGCTTGAGGGCCAGGTCGGGGGTGACGCCCCAGGACGTGAAGTCCGAGACCGTGGGGTTGGCGGAGGCCAGCGCGACGCCCGCGTGCGGGTTCGAGATGGAGATCGAGTGGGAGTCGGCGGCGTTGATGGCCGCGATCAGCGCATCCTTCTCCTTCTTCGTGATGGTCACGGTCGCCAGCGTGTGGGTGGACTCGATGGTCGCCTCGTAGGGAGTCTCCGCGTCCTCGGCGTCGCCGATGATGAGGGCCGCGGGCGTGGAGCTCAGCTTGGTGAGCGCGCTGACCTTGGCCTCGTGCGTCATGTCGGCCCCGGTCGCGCTGTCCGACCCACCGCGGTCCTCCAGGACGATGACGGAGGAGAGGTCACCGGGGTGCTCAGCGGTGAGTTTGTTGAGGGCCGCGCCGTCACCGATACCGGCATAAACGAGGGTGTATGTCCCCTCGGGGATGTCGAGCAGGCTGGGGACGACAGCGTCCTTGAGGCCGCGCGACTTTCGGTAGACGATCTGCTCGTCACCGTGGGTGAGGTAGGGCAGGGCGTCCTGGTTGTTGACTGAGGCGACTGCCAGCGTCGAGGGGTAGGAAGCCGGCTCGGAGACCGTGCCCGCGTCGGGGTCGCTCGCGTAGGGCTTGCCCTTGCCGGTGTAGTTGGAGTAGGCGCTCGAGTAGGAGTTGCCCGCGGCGGCATTGACGGTCACGCCCGCGGCGGCGAGGTTCTTGTACACCTCCGCGTAGACGGTGCCCGCCTCGGTTCCCATACCGGCGTCGTCACCGAGGGACAGGTTGATCGAGTCGGGCTTGAGGATGACCGCGTCGTCGAGGGCGGCGAGAACGGTGCTGTCGGGGATTGACCCGTCCTTGTCGGCGGCGACCTTCGCGACAATGATCTGCGCGTTGGGGGCGGTACCCTGCAGGTCGGGCGCATTCGCCGCCGCGATGGCGGCCACGTGCGTGCCGTGGGAGAGATCCTTGGTGGAGGTGGGAAGCACGTTCGCGTCGTTGTCGGCGTAGTCGAAAACGAAGGGGATCTTCGAGTTCAGGTACGCACCGCTCTTGCCGTGGCTGAGCTTGCCCACGAGGGACTCGACGTCCCGCTGTGTCAAGCGGACAGGGACGCCGTCCATGGAGCCGGAGAACGCCGGGTGTGTTGCTTCGATGCCCGTGTCGATGACCTCGATGACCTGCTTGTCACCTTTGACGGTGGTCTGGTTCGCGCGGGTCATCTCCAGGGAGGAGCCGTTCTTCAGAGCGGGGTTGACAACGTCCGCGCTGGCCGCGGCGGACTCGCCGTCGACGACCAGCGGCTTGTGGTGGCGCTCGACGAAGGCGGTCTTGACGCCCGCAGTGTTTTTGATGGCCTCGAGGGAGGAGGCGGGGGCGCTGGTTGCGAAGCCGTCGAAGGCGTGGGTGTAGTCGGCGACGTCGGTGACGTCGGCGCCGGGGACCGCTTGCTCGACCGAGGTTTCGATCCGGTCCTTGACCGTCTCATGCTTCGTCTGGGAGGAGAGCCCAAAAACGCGGTGATACCAGGGAATACCGACGCTTCCGTCCTCCAGTGCGACGATGATCGTCACCGGGGTGTCGTCGGCACCCTCGGGCGTGGTGCTCGGGTTAGGGTCCCCGGCCTCGTCGGTTGCGCCGGACTGGGGTCCGTCTCCAGATTGCGCCTCGTTCGACGAGGCCTGGGGGCCCTGGGCAGCCCCGGCGACGACGTTGGGGGCCTGGGTTTCCTCCTCAGCGAAGGCCGCCGGGGTGCTAACTGTGGTCGCGGCGAGGGCGCCGGTCACTACCAGCGCCAGTGCCATGAAGGAACGATGGGACATCTCTGGCTCACTTGATTGACAACTGGGCGTCGGGCGCGCGTCTTCGCTGCGCACCCAACGTCAAGGGTAGAATCACCGGCCGAAAGAACCTAGACTTCGTCCTCTCTCTTCTCATCATGTGTCAAGTGCTTGATCACCAGACTTTGGTAGCGTAAACTCTCCTGATTTAGGCGCGCCTTACTTTGTGTGCTTCTGTGTTATTTCGGGCGTCCGCGCCGGATGCGACAACCCGCCGGACGGCCTCGGACCCTACGGTCCGCACGCCACCCGGCGGGTCGATGTGTGCGCGGCGTGTCGCCCGCGCGAGGAGGACTCAGAGAATAACGGCCGTCCCCGTCGCGATCGCCGCGAGCATGCCGTTATTCGCGCCAGCGGTGAAGTAGTCGACCTTCACGCCGACGACGGCGTTGGCGCCCATCGCCTGCGCGCGGGCACACATCTCGTTGACGGCAGTAGCCGACGCGTTGCCGATCTCCTCCTCGTACTGGGAGGCGCGCCCGCCGAACATGTTGGACAGGCCCGCGCCGAAGTCCTTGAACATGTTGACGCCCGCGAAGGTCTCGCCGGACACCATGCCGATGTAGCGCTTAATCGGCGCACCCTCAATGGTCGGGGTCGTCACCACAAGCATCATGCTCTCCTTTGGTTAAGTCGTGAACATACCAACAATACCTATGCCCCCGCCACGGGGCCACCAGGGAAGCCCGAACGCCGCGGCGGCCGTCTTGTCGGGCTCGGACACCACACCCTACTGCGCGGCTGCCGACCGGCGTTTAACGGGGTGCCGGATGATTGTCTTCAACTTGTCGGGGGCAACCCTGCGGGCATCCGACAGGTAGACCTCGTGATGACGCCTCGCCTCCGACAGGTCGAGCTCGTAGCCCACCTCCCGCGCGTAAGCGTCCATGGCCTCGACCGTGGCTGGTTCGCTGTCGTAGCTGCCCACGTGCAGGCACTGGACGCACAGCCCCTCGTCCACCACAAGAAATTCGGCGATTGAGCAGTCAACCTTCTTTTTCTGCGTCGCTTCCTGGACCGCCCAGTCAAAGACCTCGCGCGTCACGAAGCCCGGCAGGCGGATGACGGCGATCCAGTGGAAGGCCTCCTTGTGGGCGTAGTCGGCGCCCTCGATGCCCTCTTGCCACCAGAAGCCCTCAAGGGGTGGCACGACGAAGTCAACGTAGCCGTCAATCTGGCGGACGCCCTTCTTACTCATCTTGATCGTGTAGGAGATGGCGTACAGGATCGCAATCGCCCGCTGGTAGGCGCCGTTCTCCTCGTTGGGATCTCCACTGCCGCGCACCGCCACAAAGCTCATGGGAGGGACCTCGACGATGCTGGGGCCCTTCTTCGGGGCGTACAGTTCCTTGTCTTCCTTCTTCACGTCATAGGCCATGTCGCACTCCTTCGGTTGCCAGACAGGATACTGCGATCCCCTCCCGTGAATCCACCTCCGCCGCGGCATCGCGGTGGTAGCATCCGATTGTCCACTCGATTCACGGGCGCGCCGATGCACCCGACGCTCATACGGGGCAACGCCATGAACATGCACGTCTACGGCTCCAGCGCCGACGACTCCCCCACCGTCTTACTCATTCACCCGATGCTCTCCTCGGCCTCGGGCATAAAAATTGCGGTAGCCGACCACATGGGCGCGGGGCTGCGGTTCCTCGCGCCCGACCTGTCCGCCCACGGGGACGAGGCCTCGGCCCCCTACGTGTCAGCAGCCAACGAGGCGGCGGCGATCCACTCCTGGCTCGTGGAACACGATGCCACGCACCTGACGCTCACGTTCGGAGCGTCACTCGGCGGGGTCGTACTCTTTGAACTGCTGCGATTCCCCGACCTCTCCTTCGATCGAGTGTTTGTTGAAGGGGTGAGCTTCTACTCGGGCGGGCCCGTGGCCCGGGCGGGAGGAGCCGTCCTCGGCCGCGTCATGATAGCCAAGCGCCGCAAGGCCGCGCGCGACCCCGAGGCCGGGGTCCGCAAGCTCGCACGCCTCTACGGCGAGGAGGCCGCGCGCCCCATGACTCACTCACTCATCGCGATGAGCGAGGACAGCATCCGCGCGATCGCCCGCGACTGCTCACGGGTCTCTCTCCCTCCCCTTTCCCCCGCCACTCAGCGCCGCTGCACGTTCGCGTATGGGGAGAAAGACTCGGACCTGCGCCTCGCACGGCGCACAGTTCCGCGCCTCTACCCCGGCGCGGAGCTGGTCGTGTGGCCCGGGTGGGGGCACTGCGAGCGCATGAGCCGTGACTCGCGCGCCTACGGGGCGATGCTGCGCGAGCTCGCGCTGGCCGGCCGCTAGTCCCACCGCTTCCTATTGGGCAGGACGGCGATCACGCAGGGAATGCGGCCGCGCACGAGGCGGTAGCGGGCCTCGGCGTACCCCATCCCCTCGACAAACGCCCGGTACGAGGCCGGGGTGAAGCGCCGCTCAAAGCCTGCGCCGAGGCGGGCAAGCAGAGCGGGGATCATGCCCTGCTTGCGTTTCGGGGGCTCAACGTAGGTGGGGAGGATGATCGTCCCGCCGGGCCTGACCACGCGGGCGAGCTCGCGCAGGGCTTGCTCGGGGTCGGGCAGGAGGTGGATGACGTTGCCGGCGACGGCGACGTCGAACGAGTCATCGGCGTAGGGCAGGGCCGTGATGTCTGCTTGTTCAACGGTGACGTTCGAGCGCTTCGCGAGCTTCTTGCGGGCTTGCGCGAGCATGCCGTCGGAGTAGTCGGTCGCGACCAGGCGCGCGCAGGCGGGGGCGATGGCGGCGCTGATCGCGCCGGTGCCACACGCGCACTCCAGGACCTCGTCGCCTGGGCCGATCATCTGTCCGACGGCGAGTGCCGTGCCCTCATACGAGGCTCGGTTCACCGTGTTTTCAAAGGCGTCGTACAGGGGCGCGACCCGATCCCAGAACATTGCTGAACACCTCCGTGTGCCTGTCGAACGCGCACACCGACGGCGGCGCATCATTACGCTACTGGGAATGCTACGCCCTCGGGTGCGCTGCCGGGGCGAAACGGGGTTTTGTGCACGGCAACAGAAGCACGAGGGCACATCCGGATAGGATGCACGCATCCGGATAGGCTATGCGCATCCGGATAGGTTACTAAGCTATCCGGATGTTCGTAACCTATCCACGTGTTCGTAACCTATCCGCATCCACATGTGCAGCGCAGCTCCTTGCGCGCGACTACGCTCAGCGCACCTGAACCAGGCCGCAAGCTGCGTCCACAGACCAGAGAAGGACTCACCGCGGGCCGGAAAACGACAGTCGCGAGGGCACCGCGTCCGCAGACTCAGGGGAGGACTACTCGTTTGCACGCGGTGATACACGCCGCGCGCGGCGCGCGTGGATGAGCGCGCCAACGCCGTGGGCCACGAAGCCGAGGATGCTGTAGCCCACCCCGTAGATCAAGGCGCTGTCGTTGAGGAACAGGAACATCGGCGCCAGGAAGCACACAAAAGGCGCGAGCAGCCACAGCAAGCTGAAGCCCTCCTTCACGCCGTCCCACGCGCCGAAGACTATCGCCAGGAGGGGCAGGATGACGAGCAGGATCAGGAACACGAGGCTCTTCACGATCTCCATCGAGTCCGAGACGCTCGAGAGACTAAACCACGCCGCCAGCACCAGCAGGTAGATGCCGAACAGCACGGCGATACGAATCCACGTTGATTTTGTCGTCCACCTCATAACCCAATGATACCTGTGTCACACGAGTAAATACTCTCTTTGACACATGAGCACCCCGGGCCTCGAGAAAGGCGCGCGAAACCAAGCGTCGCGGGACTTGCGACGCTGTCAGAGGAGCGCAGGATTAGCTGCAGAAGCTGCCGAAGAAACCGTGCTTCTTCTCGGCGGCGGCATACTCCTCGTCGGTATGGTCCTTATCGCACCACTGATCCGCGGGCACCTTCTCCTTCACCGAGTCGATGTGCTTGCCGCAGCCCTTCCAGGTGGTCTTTCCGCATACCTCGCAGGTGGTGGGTCGACACATGATATTTTCCTTCCGTTGTTGCGCGCCGAATCCGTCGGCGGATCCGCGCCATGGTGCTCTGAGTTCTCCCCAGCGGGCTGGTTGCGCCGTCACATTAGGCCAGCCGGAGGAACAATTCTTCGAGTTCGTCGAGCGTCATGCTGCCGGTTTTAACAAGAGATTCTACCGCTTCGGGCGCCAGCGCATCATCGTTTTCATGGTCGGCGTCCTCGATCGCGCACTGGGACATGATCGTGGCGACCGCTAGGTAGCTGGCGCGCTTCATCGCGGAGTTGACGGCCGCGAACTGGATGAGCACCTCCCGACAATTCGCGTCCCCACTCTCGATATTGGCAATGAGGCTGTCCATCTGCCCGCGGGCGCGCTTGAGGCGGTTCACGACCTGCTTGCGCGTCGTCATGCGCGCCCCTCCCCCGTCACGAGGACGGCCTCGGCCTTCGCGCCGAGCCACGCCCGCAGGGTCTGGATACCGCCCGAGAGCATGGTGACGTTGAAGCCCGCCGCGCGCACGATGCGGTAGCCGATCCATGAACGGACGCCCGCGGCGCACATGACGACGAAGGGTCGCTCGCCGACGCTCTCGTCAACCCAGGTGCGGACCTCGTCCAGGCGGTCGCGCAGCTGCGTGTGCGGGATGTTCAGGGAGTTGGGCATGTGCCCGGCCGTGTACTCCCCCATCGTGCGCACGTCGAGGACCGGCATATCCTCGGTCAGGGCGTCCGGGCCGGTCAGGATGAGCTCGCCGGTCAAGACGTTGTGGGCGACCATGCCGGTCTGGTTAACAGGGTCCTTGGCCTGGCCATAGGGCGGCGCGTAGGCGAGGTCCAGGTCGATAAGGTCCGGCGCCTTCAGGCCCGCGCGCATCGCGGTGGCGATCACGTCGATGCGCCGGTCCACACCGTCGGCGCCCACGGCTTGCGCGCCGAGAATCTGTCCGTCGGTGCCGACGTGCATGAGGATGTGCACGGGCTGTGCTCCGGGGAAATAGCCCGCGTGCTGGTTGGCGTGCGTATGCACCGTGAAGTAGCGCGTGCCTGCCGCGTCCAGGGCCTGGCGATTCTCGCCCGTCATGGCAGCGGTGAGCCCGCCAATGCGGACGATCGCGGTGCCCTGGGGCCTCGGGATGGGGCGCGCGGTGGCCTCGCCGTGTCCGGCGTCGGTGATCACGTCTGCGACGAGGCGTCCGCCGCGGTTCGCGGGTCCGGCCAGGGCGACGGGGCGGTCGTGGTCGCGGCCAACCGTGGCGTCGCCGACGGCGTACACGTCGCCTGCGCTCGTTCGCCCGCGGTCGTCGACGAGGATGTAGCCTCCCCTGGTCTCGATGCCGGCCGCCTCGGCGAGGGCCGTGTCGGGGCGGACGCCGGTCGACAGGACGATGACGTCGGCGCTCAGCTCGGTGCCGTCGGAGAGCGTCACTAAGTCGCGGTCGTCGCCGTGGGCGATGGACTGGGCGGCGACACCGGTGTGGACGCGCACGCCGAGGGCGCGAAGCTCGCGGGTAACCAGCGTGGCCATCTCGACCTCGAGAGGCGGCAGGACGTGCTCGGCGTACTCGACGAGGTGGGTGTCGAAGCCTCTCTGCGCGAGTGCCTCGGCGGCCTCGATGCCGATGAAGCCGGCTCCGAGGACGACGGCTCGGGTACCCGAGGCCTCGCGCAGGGCGAGGGCGTCGTCGACCGTGCGCAGGGTGTGCACGCGCGGGGAGCCGAGGCCGTCGATGGGCGGACGGGCGGCGACGGCTCCCGGAGAGAGGATCAGGTGGTCGTAGGTGAGCTCATAGGCTTCGCCGGTCTCCGTGTCGGTGACCTGGACGCTGTGCGCGCCGGGATTGATCGCACTGACCTCGGAGTTGATGCGCACGTCCAAGTTAAGTGCGGCCTTGAGGGTTTGCGGGGTGTGGAGGAGGAGCTTGGCCTGGTCTTCGATCTCGCCACCGACGTAGTACGGGAGCCCACAGTTCGCGAAGGACACGTACTTGCTGCGCTCCAGGACGATGATCTCGGCGCCCTCGTCGCGCCTGCGCAGGCGCGCCGCCGCGCTCATGCCACCGGCGACTCCTCCGACGACTACTACTCGCATGTTCGGCTCACTTTCTGGCTCGGGGGACGTCTTCTCTGACCACTTCAATGATACCCCTGGGGGTATTCAAATTTGTGAGTGCTTAGGGGAAAGGACGAAACAGGTCGGTCGGGGTCTGTTCCCAGGCATCGTCGAGGGATGCATTGCTGGGGCTAGCTGCTCGCGCCGCCGACGTCCAACTGGGCCTGGCCGGGCAGAGCTACACCAGTGAGGGAGCGTGACGCCAGTGAGGGAGCATGACGCCAGGGGTAATGGTGGGGGTTTTGCACCATTAGAAGCATCCTGCCGGCGTGTCGCCGGCGTGTCGTGGCTCTATTGGTGCAATTCCCCCCGTTTGGTGGCGGTGAGGTCGCGGTTCGGGGCACTGAGGTCGTGGTTCGGGGCGGCGTGGCGCCCACAGTGCAGACCACCTCGGCGAAGCGCACTCCCGGACACTGAGTGCCCCTGCCAGGCCAATCGCGCGCCCACTCATTCGCCCACACATCAGGCACATAGGGGCATTGTCGCCCCCCGATGAAACAACCGCCTTCAACACCGACTTTCCCGTACCAACAAGCCAAAAAGGCACAATACAACCAACACGTTTTTGGCCTGTAACCCTAGCGCCCTATCACCCGGAGACGCCTCGTCACGACAAAGAGGGAGCGAGGCCCGCTTCCGGGCCTTCTGACGGTTGATTATTTCACAACTAGCCCAGGGGGAATCCTCGCTCCAATCGCGAGAGTATCAAATGTTTCGCGCAAGACGCGCGTGCGCCACCAGGCGACACAACAGCACACCAGCTAGTGTCAACGCATGGACAATGACACGGTGACATCGTTTGTTGAAGACGCCATCACAGAACTCGAACAGCGTAACGCCCGTGACGTCGTTGAATACCTGCGCATGATGCTCGAGTGCGACGGCCCCGACGTTGACGGCGCAGTCTCGTCGCTCGTCGCATACGGCGCGGTCACGGTCGCCTGGATTGAGCGGCTCGCAGCGATCAACGAAAAAACGGCGGGACTCTTCGACGAAGAACTAGCAGAACTGCGCGAAGGGCTCTCAGGCGCCTAGGCTCACTTCACACCAAAGCGGAGCGTCCGAAACACACACAAACCCCGGGCTTCCAACGGAAACCCGGGGTTTGAGATGGGTGGAGATGGGGGGAATCGAACCCCCGTCCAATAGCCGACCCCGAATTCTTCTCCGAGCGCAGTCTACGGTTTTATTTCTCAGCCCCCGGCATTGCATAGACTCACCACCGGATAGGCTCAGTTGATTGAGTGTCGGAGCCGCCCCACCAACATGGGCGACTCCCAGTGGCTCCCTAGACGACGCCAGACACCGGGCCGGAAGCAACTCCCGGGCTGACGGACTAAAGGTTCAGGCTGCGATATCAGGCAGCGAGAACGTAGTCGGTGCGATTCTGTTCGGCACCTATTGGTTTGCACGCATCGTTAACGAGTTGAGCGCACATCCTCGGCTCGCTTCACTTCGATCGACGACCACTGTCGAAACCGATCATCCCCTCTTGAGTTTTCAACTCACCGACGCCCAGCATCACGCCAGACCGTCGGACACACCAGCATACGCCCACGCACCCCACACGTCAAGGGAAAACAGGAGCCACCCGGGCGACCACGCGGAACCCCGAGAACCGGCCACTGCCTCGTCCCCGACGGAGCCCACCAGAGCCCCAGAGGCACCCGACAGCGCAAGCCTCACAGCAGCTTCGTCGCCTCCAACTTCTCCACCATGCGCCGATTCTTGCGCACCAGCAGCGGGCGCAAAGCCAGCCCCAGGAACGCGGCGAACAGGATGAAGGAAGCCAGGAACCACATGGCGTCCCCGTACTCGTGGCCCGAATACCCGGCGATTGACGCACGCAGCGCCGTGATCGCGTGCGTGGCCGGCAAGAACGGCGACACCGACGAGAAGAAAGACGGCAGGATCGCCAGCGGGAACGCTCCCCCGGCACCCGAAATCTGCAGGACGAGGAGCAGCACCCCCAAGGCCTTGCCCGCGTTCCCGAACGTCGCGATGAACGTGTACAGCAGGAACGAGAACACGACGGCCGTCAGCCACAAGGTCCCCATAAACTCCAGCGGGTGCGCGTGCTGGACCTTCAGGAAAAACAGGTCCCCCAGCCCCACCAGGGTCGCCTGGGCCAGCGCGATCGTCCCGAAAATCAGGTAGCGCCCCAAGAATCCCGTCGCCAGTCGAAGCGGCTTCGCCGTGAGCGTGGCGCGCAACGGGTCGTCCTCGGCCAGCCCCTCCACGACGTTGGAATCCGTCACGTCCGAACGCATGGACACGACCATGAGGATGGAGCCGACCCACAGGGCCAGGATCGTGTACAGGGGCGCCATCTGGGAGCCGAAGTTCGCCACGGGGAACACCGGGACGGTATCCACGCCGACGGGCGCCGCGAGAGCGGCCGCCAGTGCCTCGGGATTATTCCCGATGACCGTGCGAAGAGTCGACAGGTCCCCACCCTCCAGGGCCTCACTCAGCGACGAGTGCAGGGAGTCCATCTTGTCCGCGGCCTCACGCAGCTCCGAGGCCGCCGAGTTCAAGCTGTCACGCAGGCCGCTCAGCCTCTCTCGCGCGCTCCCGGCCCCATCCGACGCGGTGGACGTCGCCGTCTCAAGCGAGGAACGCACCGACGACAGGGACGTCTGCGCCGAGGACAGGGTCCCCGCCAGGGAGTCGAGCTGCGGCTTCAGGTTGGTGTCGTAGTCGCTCGACAAGCCGTCGATGGCCGAGCGAGCATCCGCGATCAGACCGTTCACGGAGTCGTGGTTGGTGGCCGCGTTCGCCGACTTATCGTCAAGGTCGCTGGCAGCGCTACGAAGGTTCGTCGCCAACGTGTGCAGGCGGTCGGCCGCGCCCTGAAGCCGGTCGAGGGAGGCCTGCGAGACGGGCGAACCGGGCAGATGAGCCAGCGTCGACTCGATCGACTCGTAGGAGGTGGCGTGCGTGTCCAAGGCGTCCGCCTGGGAACGCAGGGACGTAGCCGCATCCGACACGCTCGTCTGGCCCGAGGAGTACACGCTCTCCACCGCCGCCGACAACGAATCGAGCGAACTCCTCGACGAGTCGATAGCGTCCGACACGGAGGCCACGGCTGCCGTCGCGGAGGCCGCGAGCCCGCTGGCGCCGCTGCCCGCGCTCGCCTGGGCGTTGGTCGCGGAAGACTTCGCGCTGCCCACACCCGCCACGAGCGCACTCGTCGAATCAATCATGGCCAGCGACGAGCCGGCCAAGGACGAGTAGGACTGCGCGGAATCGGCTGCCGTGCGTAGACGCGACGCGACCGTCTGCACGCGCGTATCCAGCGCGGACACGGTGCTCACCGCGGTCGGCGACGACAGGACATCCCCGATGGAAGAGGCCGTATCGAGCGCGACTTCGGCCAGCGTCTGAGTGAAGATCTGATTCACCTGGGCGCTCACGGCCTCCGCCCCCTGACCGGCGAGCTTGGGGCTGATGCCGTTCTTCTTTTCGTTGACGTAGTAGGTCATCGGGGCGCTCGTCGCCTCCCCGTCGAAGAAAGTCAGCATGTCCTTCGAAAACTCGGCGGGGATAACGATGGCCGCGTAAAACTCGCCCGAACGCGTCCCCTCGACGGCCTGATCCTCCGTGGCGATCACCCAGTCGAAGCTCTCGTTTTTACGCAGAGCCGAGACGACCTGGTCGCCGATGTTGAGATGCAGCGGCACGAGGTCGGACTTGTAGCCCTCGTCCGTGTTCGCGATCGCGATGCGCAGGGACCGCGTATTGCCAAAAGGATCCCACGAGGCCGCGACGTTGAACCAGGTAAACAGGGAGGGGATGACGACGAGCCCGAAGGTCACGACGCTCGCGATGAGCGAGCGGCGCGCGCGACGCAGGTCGGCACGGTAGATGGCCCACATGGTTCTCACTTCGCGTCCTCCTCGCCCTCGGCGCCGTCAGGTGTATCAACGAGGCCGGGGTCGGGACCGTCGATCTCGTCGCTTTGCGCTGTCCGTTCCTCATCAACGAGGCCGGGGTCGGGACTGTCGGTCTTCTTTCCTTGCGGGGAACGCGCGGTGTCGGCAGAGCCCTGGGAGTCCTCGTCCACGGCTTCCCCAGTGACATCATTGCCGTGCTCGGCGTCGTAGTGAGCGAGGGAGGCCTCCAAGGCCGAGGAAATCGACGCGCTCACGGCGGCCGCACCGAGCGCGATACGCGAGCGGGCGCCTTGCACGCGGCGGGTCAGCAAGGACCGGACGTCGCCCTCGTCCATCGCGCCGAGGAGCTGCTGACGCTCCAAGGCCTCGCGCACGTACTGCAGGCCGATCAGGAACATGATGACGAGGAGGACCCACACGATCCAGGCGCCCAGCACGACCGGCACATCGGCGGCGTTCGTCACCGACAGGACCGCAAGAGTCACCGGCACGATGACGCCGACAACGATCGACACGCGGCGAATCCTCGGGTAGCGGCGCTCAAAGCGGGAAGCCCGAGAACTCACCGAGCGCTGGAAACCATCGTGATCCGCCAGGGCCGCCACGATCTGGCTGAGGCGATAGCGTTTGGAGGGGACGCGCGTCGCCTCGGCGAGGAAAAGACCGGAAGAAGCCAGATCGCGGGTGACCATGGCATTCAAGTTGACCAGGAACGGACGCAGCGCCAACCCAATGGCGAAGGCAACCAGCGCCTGCAGGCCGAGAACCGCCAGGCACGCCAAGTAGGCGTGTCCGTAGAACCCCGCGACAGTCTCACGAAGTGCGTTGATCCCGTATGTGAAGGGGAGTACGGGGTGCAGAAAACGGAAGAAGGAAGGCAACATCTCGATCGGATACAGGCCGGCCGATCCGGGAATCTGCATGACCATGATAACGACGCACAGGCCCTTGCCAATGTGCTGGAAGCACGTCGAGAGCATGTACACGATCGAGGTGAACACCAGCGAAATCATGATGGATGTGCCGACAAAAGCAGGACGAGAGACAGTCTGGACGCCGATGATCAGATCACCGGTCGATACAACGAGCGCCTGGATGACGCCGAAGGAGGCGAGCAGCATCCATCGGCCCATGTACTTGGCGGCCGACGATGTCGGGCCGATGCCCTCTTCATCCACGTCGAGCTTGAGAAGGAGGACGAGCGAAAACGCGCCGATCCACAGGGCCAGGTTCGTGAACAAGGGCGCCATCGCCGACCCGTAGGAGGCCACCGGGTACACCGCCTGGGTCTCAATCGAGGTCGGCGACGCCATGAAGGACGCGATCGAGGCCGCGTTGGTCCCCAGGGTTTCTGACAGGTCGCGCAGCGTATTCGAGGAGGCCACCGACGATATGTCCGTCGACACCGTCTCCAGGTCCGACTTGATGGCGCTGACGTTGGTCGCGCTGGTCGACGTCGACTTCTTCGCGTCATCCAGGAGAGAATCGAGCTGATCCAGCAGGCTCGAGACCTGATCGCGCTGGCCGCGCAGGGTATCCAGGGATCCGCGCATCGACGAAGAGGCGCTCGAGAAATCGTCCAGGGCGCTCGACAGCGTCGGGACCTGGCCAGAAACCCCCGCGCGCGCGTTCGACACGGAGGTCTGCACGGACGAGGCGGCGCTCGAGGCCGACGAGAGCGCCGTCGAGATCGAGGTCGAAGTGGTGGACAGGTCAGAGTTCAGGGTCGTCAGGTC
This sequence comes from Actinomyces sp. ICM58, assembly GCF_000283035.1. Classification (NCBI taxonomy): domain Bacteria; kingdom Bacillati; phylum Actinomycetota; class Actinomycetes; order Actinomycetales; family Actinomycetaceae; genus Actinomyces; species Actinomyces sp. ICM58. The sequence continues at coordinate 21,422 of NZ_ALIY01000189.1, read as the reverse complement.
GCTCAGGGCAGTAGACAGTGCGCTGTTCTGGCTGCTCAGGTCGCTCAGGGCGCTGCCCGCGACGGGAAGGTTGCCCACCCCGGCCGCGTTCAGCTCGGACAGGACGGATCCAAGAGAGTCATTAATCGACGTGCCCTCCGACAGGAGCCCGTCGATCCTGCCCGACGCCCCCTGCACGACGCCGTCCATGCTCCCCGCGTCGGCCGACAGGTCGGCCATCGCGCTCGACGTGGTGGAGGAGAGCCCGTCAAGGACCCCGCCCATCTGGCCCGAGAAGTCCGCCAGGGAGGAACGCGCATCGGTCACCAGCTCATCGGCCTGGTCAAGGGACGAGGACAGATCCGCGGCCGCCGAGTCCAACTCCGTCAGGGTCGTGCGGGCCGAGGACACCGACGCCTTCGCCGAGTCGATCGTCGCGCCCATGCCGTCCAGGCTGCTCGACGCGCTCGCCAGCTTCGACGAGGCCTCCCCCAGCGACGCCGTCAGGTCCGATCGGGCCTGGTCAGCCCGGTCCGCGAGACTCACCCCGGCCTCGGACGCCTTCTCAGATAGCACCTTCGCGACCGCGGACACGAAGGTCGAGTTGATCTGGCGGTCCAGCGCCGTCGCGCCCGCCCCCGTGATCTTCGGGGCCACCGCGTTATTCTTCTCGTTGACGTAGTACTGGATGTTCGGCTGGACGTAGGTGCCGTCGACGATGCCCGTCAGGTCACGCGAGAAGGAGGCCGGGATGACGAACGCAGCGTAGGAGTCACCGCGTTCGACCTCTGAGCGCGCCTCATCGGCGCTCACGAAGTGCCAACCCAGCTGATCGTTTTGCTTCAGCTGCGTCTCCAACATCGCACCGACGTTCACCGTGCCGAGCTTGTCCTTGGTCGCCCCAGCGTCCTCGTTGGCCACGGCCACGCGAATGTGGGAGGTCTGCGAATACGGATCCCAAAACCCCACGATGTTGAACCACGCGTAGAGCGCGGGCACGAACGCCATACCAACGATGACAATCCAGGCGACCGGAACACTCACCAGCCTACGAAGATCACGGCGAAAAATCCTGACGGAACCTCGCACGAAATCGCCTTCTTTCCCCTACCTGCGGGCCTGCTTCACGTAGCGGCGCATCGCTCGCTCAGCCTCGCGCTGATCCTGCTTCTCTCGCAGCGCCTGACGCTTATCCCACTCCTGCTTGCCCTTAGCCAACGCGACCTCAACCTTGACGCGCCCGCCGATGAAATACAGCTCCAGCGGGACGATCGTGTAGCCCTTCGCGGCCACCCGATCCTGCATGCGGTTAATCTCCGCGCGATGCAGCAAGAGCTTGCGCTTGCGCGTGGGCGCGTGGTTCGTCCACGAGCCCTGCGAGTACAGGGGGATGTTAGCGCCGTACAACCACGCCTCACCCCCGTTGATCTCGACCCAGGCGTCCACGAGGGACGCACGGCCCATGCGCAGCGCCTTCACCTCGGTGCCCATGAGGGCCAGGCCGGCCTCCCACGTATCCTCGATCGTGTAGTCGTGGCGCGCCTTCTTGTTACGGGCGATCGTCTTCTTCGCGTCGGAGGCGGCCTTGGCGCGCTGGCCCTCCGTCGGCTTGGGCTTCTTCCATTCCTTGGGCATGCTGCCTCCCTCCAGACTCGCCTGTCCGCTCAGTATGCGGAAAGACCCCCGTAGCGCAAACGCTACGAGGGTCCATCCTAACGCGGATTACAAATAATCCATCGGTTCAACATAGCTTCCGTTCTGAAGAACACCGAAATGCAGGTGGCAGCCGGTCGCGTAGCCGGTCGACCCGACCTCGCCGAGCGCGTCGCCCGCGTTCACGTACTGCCCCGGGGACACGTACTGGGCCTGCATGTGCAGGTACTCGGTGATGACGGAATTGCCGCCGACGATGCCGTGGTTGATGTCCACGTAGTTGCCGGCCGACACGTCCGCCGACACGGCGTTGACGTAGCCCGAAGCCACCGCGCGGATAATCATGCCGCAGTCGGCGGCCATGTCAGTGCCGGAGTGGCCCTTCATGACGCCGAGGACCGGGTGGTAGCGCATGCCGAAGGGGCTGGTGACCACGATCGGGATGTCGAGGGGGTTACGGAAGCCCGAGGCCGACACGTAGGAGGCGCCCGAGGCGCGGTTTGCCTCGTCGATGGCCGCCAGCTCGGAGCTGCGAGCCTGATAGTCGGCCTCCGCCTGGTCGAGCGAGGCCTGCACCTGGCCCTTCTGCGAATCCCACTGGGACTGCTTAGCCGAGGCGTCCTCCTTCAGCTTGTTGAGCTCGGTGAGCTTGGAGTCGGCGTCGTCCTTCGCGGACTGTGCCTCGGTCTCCGCCTGCGCGGCCTTCTCCTCGAGGTCGGAGATGCGCTCCGTGATCGCGTCCTGACGCGTGGACTGCGTGCGCTGGGAGGAGGACACGTCCAGCGCCGAGGTCATGGTCTGGTTCTCCGTGCGCAGCGCCATGTCGGCGGCTGCGGCGCGTTCGGTAATGGACTCGGTCCCGCCGGCCGTCAGGGCCACGGCGACCGGATCCACGTTGCCTTCGCGGTACTTGCGGCGCACCAGCTCCCCGATGGCCGCCTGCGCGTCGCTGGCCTGGGTGGTGGCGGCGCTGAGCGAGTCGTCGATGCGTGCCTGTTCGCCTTGTGCGGCGCTCAGCTCGCCCAGGATCGTCGTGTGTTCGCGGGACTTCTTGTCATAGTCGGCCACCGCCGCGTCGTAGGCGGCCTGCGCGCCCGGAATCTGAGCGTTGAGGTTCTGCAGGTCGATGAAGACCTGCGCCAGCGACGCGTCGATACCCTCCAGCTGGGACTGCAGGGCGTTGACCGTGGCCTGGGCCTCAGCGGCGGCGTTCGCCGCTGCCTCGCGATCATCATCCGCGCGAGCGGGCAGCGCCTGACTCATCGCGGTGAGCGAGGCGAGCGCAAGAGCCAGGGCACCCAGTCGCAGGGCGGCTGTGCGGGAACGACGAGGAGAACGGGCCATGAGACTCACGCTTTCGTGTACTTCGCGAGCGAGAACGCCGAGGCGATTACCGCCAGCGCCACCGCCGCCAGGACCAGGATCGGCGTCATGATCGCCACCTCGCCCATGCCAATAAAGTTCGTCCAGCGGAAGGACGGAGCCATCCATCCCTGGACGACAAAATGCACGCCCGCGAACAGCGAGGCAATCGCGAAGGCCGCGCCCACCAGCGCGGCGAGCGCCCCCTCGATCATGAAGGGCGCCTGAATGAACAGGTTCGACGCGCCCACGTAACGCATGATTTGGGTTTCTTGCTCACGGCTCATCGCGCTCAGGCGAATCGTCGTCGAGATCAGCAGGATCGCCGCGACGACCATGATCGCGCCGAGGCCCAGGGCCGCCGTGCGGGCGGCTCCCAGCACGCGGAAGAGCGGCTCGACGACCTCACGCTGATCGCGCACCTCGGACACGCCGGCGGTCCCGGAGAATTCCTCCTTGATCACCGAGTACTGCTCGGGGTTGACCAGCTTGATACGGAAAGCGAACTGGAGCATGTCCGGCGTGGTCCACTGCGTGAGCGCGTTGTTGCCGTTGAGGCGCTGGAAGTTCTCGTAGGCCTCTTCCTTCGTCTCCTCGTACACGTTGGCGACGTAGGGTGTCATCTCGGCGGAGGCCAGCTTCTGGCGCACCGCGTCGATCTGCGCGTCGCTCGCCTCGGTCGCGTTGCAGTTCGGGGCGGCGTCGTTGATGGCACACATGTAGATCGTGACCTCGATCTTGTCGTACCACTCCGACTTCATCTTGGACACCTGCATCTGCGTCAGGCCGGCGATGCCCACGAAAAGCAGGGACACGAAGGTCACGAGGATGACGGCGACGCTCATCGCGCGGTTACGCGACAGGCCCTTGCCGACCTCGGACAGAATAAAACGAAGCTTCACTGGTCTTACCTCCCGGCCCCGTAGACGCCGCGGTTCTGGTCTCGGATGACGTCGCCGGCCTCAAGCTCGATGACTCGCTTACGCATCTGGTTCACAATGTCCGCGTCGTGGGTGGCCATGACGACGGTCGTACCCGAGCGGTTGATTCGGTCAAGCAGGCGCATGATGCCCAGCGACGTCTCGGGGTCGAGATTGCCGGTGGGCTCGTCCGCGAGCAGCAGCTCGGGGCGGTTGACCATGGCGCGCGCGATCGCGACGCGCTGCTCCTCGCCGCCGGACAGCTCGTGCGGCAGGCGCGATTCCTTGCCGGACAGGCCCACCAGATCCAAGGCGTCCGGGACGGCCGTCTCGATCGCGTGGCGCGGCTTGCCGATGACCTGCATGGCCAGGGCGACGTTCTCGTAGACCGTCTTGGAGGGCAGCAGGCGGAAGTCCTGGAACACCGTGCCGATCTGGCGGCGCAGCTTGGGAACCGCCCACGTGGACAGCTTGGACACGTCCTTGCCGAGCACCCACACCTTGCCGCTCGTCGCCTTCATTTCGCGCATGACGAGCTGCAGGAACGTGGACTTGCCGGAACCCGACTTGCCGACGAGGAACACGAATTCTTCGCGCTCCACCTCCAGCGAGACGTGATCCAGCGCGGGCTGGGCACCTGGCGTGTACACCATGGTGACATCATCAAAACGAATCATGGGACCATCCGATCGGGGTCAATAGTCCCTGCCAGGTTAGGTAACGATCGGGTCACGTCCCGGCTGCGACACGCGGAAAACCGCCGGTGTGTCACTCAGCCCTCCACCCCGGGTGCCTTGGACACGCACGCGGCCCCGGCCTCGTGCATAGATTGACGAGGCTGGGGCCGTTCAGCGCGTGGACGCTCGCTCAGTCCTGGGCGGCCTTCTGCTCGTTCTTACGCCAGCGAATGCCAGCGTTGATGAAGCCGTCAATGTCGCCGTCAAACACGGACTGCGGGTTGCCGGACTCAAACTCGGTGCGCAGGTCCTTGACCATCTGATACGGCTGGAGCACGTAGGAGCGCATCTGGTCGCCCCACGACGCCTTGACGTCACCGGCGAGCTCTTTCTTCTTGGCTTGCTCTTCCTCGTGGCGCAAAACGAGGAGTCGGGACTGCAGGACTCGCAGGGCGGCCGCGCGGTTCTGGATCTGGGACTTCTCATCCTGCATGGACACGACGATGCCCGTGGGGATGTGGGTCATGCGCACGGCCGAGTCGGTCGTGTTCACGGACTGGCCGCCGGGGCCCGAGGAACGGAAGACGTCGACCTTGAGCTCGGACTCGGGGATCTCGATGTGGTCCGTCGTCTCGATGAGGGGGATGACCTCAACGGCGGCGAAGGACGTCTGGCGGCGCCCCTGGTTATCGAAGGGGCTGATGCGCACGAGGCGGTGGGTGCCGGCCTCGACGGAGAGCGTGCCGTAGGCGTAGGGCGCCTGGACCTCGAAGGTCGCCGATTTCAGGCCTGCTTCTTCCGCGTAGGAGGTGTCCATGACCTTCGTCGGGTAGCCGTGACGCTCCGCCCAGCGCAGGTACATGCGCAGGAGGATCTCGGCGAAGTCGGCGGCGTCCACGCCGCCCGCGCCGCTTCGAATCGTGATGACGGCGTTGCGCTCGTCATACTCGCCGTCCAGAAGCGTGCGGATCTCCAGGTCTCCCAGGTCCTTGCGGAGCTTGTCCAGGTCGGCCTCAGCCTCGGCGAGGATGTCGGCGCCCTCATCCGGGTCCTCTGCGGCCATCTCCACCATGGCCTCCAGGTCGTCGATGCGCTCGCTCATCTGCGTGATGCGGTCCAGCTCGCTCTGGCGGTGGCTGAGCGCGCTCGTGACTGCCTGCGCGGCACTCGGGTCGTCCCACAGGTCGGGCGCGGCCGCCTTCTCGTTCAGCTCGGCGATCTGCTCACGCAGTTTGTCCGGCTGAACGACCGCGACGATGTTCTCCATCGTGGTACGCAGGGACGGGATCTCTTCAGAAAATTCAATGGCCACGCACCCAGGGTAGCGGATCGGAAGCCCAACGAGGAACGCGACGCCGCGACGGTGGCGGGACTTACTCCCCCGCTGGCCGCAGATATGACGGCGCCCCGACGCCTGGGAAGACGCCGGGGCACCGAAGAAAAGAACGGATCAGATGAGACCCATCGCGACCATCGTGTCGGCCACCTTGCGGAAGCCCGCCAAGTTCGCGCCGGCCACGTAGTCGCCCGCGACGCCGTATTCCTCGGCGGTGGCGACGGTGTTCGCGTGGATATCGACCATGATCTGGTGGAGCTTCGCGTCGGTCTCCTCGAAGGCCCACTGGGTGCGCCCGGAGTTCTGCTGCATCTCCAGGCCGGAGGTGGCCACGCCGCCCGCGTTGGAGGCCTTGCCGGGGGCGTAGGCGACGCCCGCAGCCTGCAGGGCCTCGATCGCCTCGGGGGTGGTGGGCATGTTCGCGCCCTCGGCGACCAGCTGGACGCCGTTCTTGATGAGGGCCTGGACGCCGGACAGCGGCAGCTCGTTCTGAGTGGCGCAGGGAAGCGCGACGTCACAGGGGACGTCCCAGATGGAGCCGTCGGCAACGAACACGGCGCCGGGGCGCTCTGCTGCGTAGTCGGAGACGCGTCCACGACGCACCTCCTTGACGTCCTTGAGCAGCGCGACGTCGATGCCGGCCTCGTCCACGACGTAGCCGGAGGAGTCGGAGACGGCCACGACGGTCGCGCCCAGCTGCTGAGCCTTCTCGGTCGCGTAGATCGCGACATTACCGGAGCCGGAAACCACGACGCGCTTGCCGTCGAAGCTGGTGCCCTTGGCGGCGAGCATCTCGGCGGCGAAGTAGACCAGGCCGTAACCGGTGGCCTCAGTACGCGCGAACGAACCGCCCCAGGTCAGGCCCTTGCCGGTCAGGACACCCGCGTCGAAACGGTTCTTCAGGCGCTTGTACTGGCCGAACATGTAGCCGATCTCGCGGCCGCCCACGCCGATGTCGCCGGCGGGAACGTCGGTGTCGGGGCCGATGTGGCGGGAGAGCTCAGTCATGAAGGACTGGCAAAAACGCATGACCTCGGCGTCGGACTTGCCCTTGGGGTCGAAGTCCGCGCCACCCTTGCCGCCACCCATGGGCAGGCCGGTCAGGGCGTTCTTGAAGATCTGCTCGAAGCCGAGGAACTTGATGATCGACAGGTTCACGGAGGGGTGGAAGCGCAGGCCGCCCTTGTAGGGGCCGAGAGCGGAGTTGAACTGGACACGGAAGCCGCGGTTCACGTGGATGTTGCCCGAATCGTCGGCCCACGGGACACGGAACTGGAGCTGACGCTCGGGCTCGACGATGCGGTCGATGATCGCCAGGTCGGCGTACTCGGGGTGACGCTCGGCGAGGGGGGCGATGGTCAGGAGGACCTCGTACACGGCCTGGTGGAACTCGGCCTGGGCGGGGTCGCGGCGCTGGACGGATTCGAAAACGGAGGCCAGCGCGGGGGACAGACGAGATGTATCAAAGCTGCTCATGGCCTAAAGTTTACGTTTCGTTTACCCGCGCTTCTGTCGGCATCCCACAATGTGACCGTCGCGCAGAACACCTTTTGCCCGTCCGTCACAGCGGCCGCACCCGCGCGCTCGACGTCCTCTCAAGCTCGGGAACCGCGACGCCCACGAGCACCGGAGGCAGCGCCGACACGCGCGGACGCGCCCTCACGGACACCTCCACCTCCTCACGATCAACCCGAACGTCCGTCACCATCACCCCCTCGCCCACGCGGCACGTCGTGTCGCCCATCGCGTCCAACGCGGCCTCGACCCGCGAGCGTGCCCCGGCCTCGTCGATGCCCGACGCCTGCCCCGCCAGAACCGACGAGGAGGACGCCCCGCCGATGCCCGCCCCCGCCAGCGCGTCCGCGCACGAGACCAGTCGGCGATCCTGGATCGCGACCTGGGTCAGCGTCATCGTCACGAACAGGAGGAGGCAGACGAAGGCGCAGCCGGCGCACATGAGGATCCCGACGCGCCCCTCCTCACCCACCGGCCACCACCTCCCGCACGGGTGCGCTCGCGCTCGACGACACCGTCACGCCGAGCGCCCCCAACCAGGCAGGCATAAACGGCAGGGGGACGCGCACCGAGACGCTCACCTCGATGGCGCCCTCCGACGAGGCGCAGGCCGCGCACGAGGAGGACACCGAGGCCGGGGCGTCCACCCCGAAGTCCTCAACGATCAGCGCGACGGCACGCTCAGCGTCCGCGCGCCGCTCACTGTCCTGCGCGAGGATGCGCGCAGCCTCACGCGCGCCCGCATCCACCGCCATGGCCCCGGCGCTCACCTGGCCGATCGCGAGCACGATGTAGAACACCGGGATAACCAGGACCACGAGGATCCCCAGGAACTCGACGCTGGCGTCCCCGCGCTCGCTCACGGCCCCTCCACCAGAGCCCGGCCGCGCACGGTCATCCATCGCGGCCCCAGGCCTCCCACGAGCGGCAGGCGCGTGCGCACGGTGACGACGAGGACGTCGACCCCCTCGTCGCTGTGACGCTCCACGGCAATCTCGCGGTCCTTCGAGGCGCCCACGAGGGAGTCGAGGAGCTCACTCGTGCGCGCGATCGCCTCCCCCTCGTCACCACCGAGCAAGCCGCCGCGGCGCGCCCCCTCCGACGCCGCGCTCACGCTCATCGTGCGCACGTGCGAGGCGAAGGCCAGTTGGGCGAGCAGGAGAATGAGAAGCACCGCGAGCCCCTGGACGAGGACCGTGGAGACCACCTCAGAGCCGCGCTCAGATGCCGGAAATGGAATCCATCGCACGATTAAAAATCTCCACGAGGCGCTCCGAGGCGACGCCCCAGATCAGGACGACGAGGGCGGCGGTCATCAGCGTAATCAGCACCCAGCCGGGCACATCCCCACGCTCCCCCAGGTCGCGGGAGCGACGTAGCCACTTCTTCATGACGTGTTCCTTTCTCTTCAATGGTTCTTACGGCGCGAAATCCAGGGCGATGAGGCCCGGGTAGAGGGCAAACAGGACGGTGACGGGCAGGATCAGGAAGACGACGGGCAGGAGCATCGCGATCTCGCGGCGGCCGCCCTCCTCCATCAGGGCAGCGAGGGAGCGTTCACGCTGGTCGCGCGCCTGGTCATGCAGGACCGAGGCCAGCGGCGAGCCGCGCTCGATCGCCGTGGTAAGGGTGCGGGCGAGCCTGGTGAGCGCCGGAGAGTCGGTGCGTTCGTCGAGCTGGGCGAGGGCACGCACCGAGGGCATGCCGTTGCGGATGTGGCCCGCCGTGAGCACCAGTTCCGCGCCCAGGGGGCCGCCGGCGCACCCGGCGACGCGCTCGATGGCGGCGGGAATCGACTCCCCGGCGGCAACCGCGAGCGCGAGGAGCTCCGCGCAGTCGGGCACGGCGGCGTCGATCGCGCGCTGGCGGCGTCGTGCCCGCAGGGTGAGCGCCCGGTCCGTGCCGGTCAGGCCGATGAGGGTGCCCACGAGCGCGCATGCGCACAGGGGAATGAGGGAGGCGCGCAGGGAGGATGCGGGGCGGGCCGTGAGTGCCAGGCAGGAGAGGATCAGCCCGGCGATGCCGGCGGCGGCTTGGCGCAGACGGAAGAGGCCGACCTCTGGGGCCATGCCCGCCAGGGCGAGTCGGCGCGCGACCGATTCGCTGGTGGATCCCAGGGAGTCCAGGGCCGAGGCCCAGGCGCGCCGGGCCCATCGGGCGAGCTGGGGCGGGGCCTCCTCGCTGACCCGCCCCTGGGCGACGCGGGCCGCGAACGACAGGTGGCGCGTGGCCAGGGACCGCCAGATAAGGGCGATTCCGCCGACCAAGAGGAGTGCCACGAGGACGTCCAGGGCGCGCAGGGTCCAGGGGTTCACAGCGTCCCTCCCAGGTTTCTGGGATCCGTGCTGAGCCTGCCGAGGGCCTTCATCGCCAGGTAGGCGATGATGCACACTCCCGCACCCCCGACGAGCACGGCGATGCCTCCGGGCGAGTTCCACACGTTCGCGCTCGCGCCGCCTCCGGACAGGAGAAGCAGGACGATCCAGGGGGCAGCCAGGCCCAGGCGGGCCGCCCCCACCGTCCAGGACTGGCGGGCCTCGAGCTCGCCGCGCACGCGCGCGTCCTCGCGCAGGAGGGTCGCCAGGTCCTGGAGGAGGCGCGTCAGGTCGGCGCCGCCCACAGAGCGGGCGACGCGCAGGGCCTCGACGATGCGGTCGGCGACGGGGTCCGCAACCTCGTCCTTCATTCGGTCCAGCGCGCTGGCGAAGCGCCCGTTAGCGCTGTAGTCGCGGGAGAAAGCCTCGAAGGCGAAGCGCACGGGGGCCGGTCCCTCTTCGGCGAGGTCGCACAGGACCTGGGGCAGGGACGTTCCGGCGCGCACTGCCGACACCATGGCGTCGATGACCTCGGGCCAGGCGGCCCGCACGGCCTTGGCTCGGGTGGCCACGCGGGAGACAACCCAGGCGTAGGGCAGGAATGACATGCCGACGGAGACGATGGCGGCGACCGGCCAGGCCCCGGTGAGCGCCAGGACGACAACAGCCACGAGCGCGCCGAGGGCGATGCTGAGCAGGGCGAGGCGGGCGGCCGTCAGCCCCGGAACGTGCGCCCTCTCGACGTCCTCTCGCAGGCGCCGCCACGGCCCCCACGGCGCGCGCGGCGGGGGCGGCGTGAGGCGCGAGAACACGACCAGCACGAGGCCGATCCCAAACACAAGGCCGCACACGAGGGAGATCACAGCTCGCCCCGATCCAGCAGGGAGGCGAGGTCAGACCCGGCCGCCGCGAAGCGCTCGTGCAGGTCGAGGCCGCCCGGACCCCGCTCGCATCTGCGGCCATCGAAGGTGAAAAGCGTGGCCGTTTCGATCCGGTTGCCTTCGACGCGCCCGGGCACAGCGAGGACCTCGGCGACGTAGCGCTGCCCACCACGGCCTCGTTCGACGTGACACACGAGGTCGATAGAGGAGGCGAGCGTGGGCGTCACGAAACCCGTCGTGACGTTATCGCCCGCCAGGAGCGGCAGGATCGAGAGCTTATCGAGGGCCTCGCGCGCCGAGTTCGCGTGCACGGTCGCCATGCCTGGCACGCCCGCGTTGAGGGCGACGAGCAGGTCGAGGGCCTCGGGGCCTCGCACCTCGCCGACGATCAGGTACTCGGGTCGCATGCGCAAAGACTCGCGCACGAGGTCTCGCAGGGTGATCTCCCCCGTCCCCTCCGCGGCCGGCGGGCGCGTCTGCATGGCCACGTGATCCCAGTTCGCCAGCCCCAGTTCGAAGACCTCCTCGCAGGAGATGACGCGCCGCGAACGCGGCAGCTCTCCCGCGAGCGCGCGCAGCAGCGTCGTCTTGCCCGCCTGCGTGCCACCCGAGACCAGGACAGACAGGCCCACGCACACGGCGGCTGCCAGGAAATCCCGCATCGGCGGGGGCACCATGTCGACGGCCACCAGGTCCTCCAGGGTGCGGGCGCGCTGGATGTGCTTACGGATGTTGACGCTCCACGAGCGTCCAGTCACCGGCGGGATCACGACGTGCAGGCGCTCTCCCCCGGCGAGCATCGCGTCCACGAAGGGACTGGACAGGTCGAGACGCCGCCCCGAGTGATGCAGCATCCGTTCCACGAGGGCGCGCACGTCCTCGTCCGTGAGGATCAGGCTCGTCAGCTCAGCGACGCCACCGCGGGCCACGAACACGCGCGAGGCCGAGTTGATCCAGATTTCCTCGACGCCGGGGTCGTCCATGAGCGCCTGCAGCGGGCCGAGCCCGCAGATGTCGTCCATGAGGTCCGCTTCGACCTGTTCGCGCTGCGTGGGCAGCATGTCGGGGGAGTGGGCGTCGATGGCGCGGTCGATGAGGGCGCGCACCACCTTCGGGTCGCGCGCCGCATCGATGCCGCCCGCGGCCAGACCCTCTCGCACCCGCGCCGCAAGTGCGCGCGTCACGGCTTCCATCGCTGAGCCTCCTCGCTACAGACAAAGCCAATGTGTCGAAAGTAACAGAGTTTTTGAGAAAGGAACAAACTCGCTATCCCACAATCGAGCCCCCACCCGCGCGGGGACGCACGCCCGGGCCCGCGGCGCGATACGTTAAAGCAATGACGACCCCGAAGAGCCCCCTCGAATTGGCCGCCCTGGCCACCTCCGCCGTGCCCGGGATGCGCGTGAGCGCGCTGCGACCGCCGTCCTACAGCGACGAGCTCTCCTCCGTCACCGGCATCGAAGACGCGGCCGGCAACCGCTGGATCGTCACCTGCCCCCACGAGGAGGTCTCCGGCCCCGCCCTCGAAGCGACCTCCGGCATCCTCGACCGCCTCGGACAAGCCTACGAGCACGACTACATTCCCTTCGACGTCCCACGCCTGGCCGGACAAGCCAAAGTCAGCGGCGGCGCGAGCGTCTACGTGCACCGCGACCCGGGCGGACACGCGCCCACGCCCGAGGAACTCGACTCCGACCTGCTCCTGCCCGCCTCGCTCGGGCGAGCCCTCGCCGCCCTCCACAACCTGCCCGAGACCGTCTTCTCCGCGATCGGGCTGCCGACCTACACGGCGATCGAATGCCGCGACCGCAACCTCGCCCTCCTCGATGAGGCCGCCCGCGAAGTCACGATCCCGCCCTCGCTGTGGAGCCGCTGGGAAGCAGCCCTCGAAGACGTCTCCCTGTGGCGATTCCCCTCCGCCCCCATCCACGGCGACATCCAGGAACGATGCCTGTCCGTCCAGCGCGGCTCCGTCCTGGCGATCGGCGGCTGGACCAGCGCCCACGTGGGCGACCCAGCCCTCGACATCGCATGGATCCAGGCCACCGCCTCCGACAACTTCCTCGAGCGCTTCCGCGAAACCTACGGCCATGAGCGCCGCGCCACCGACCTGCACGTCTTCACGCGCGCCCAGCTCCTGAGCGAAATCGCGCTCGTGCGCTGGCTCGTCCACGGCCTGCACGCCGAAGACTCCTCCGTCATCGACGAGGCCCGCGCCATGATTGCCGACCTGGCCACCGACCTCGACGGGGAGCCGCTGCTGCCCTCGCACGCCACCGCCATGGGAGCTCACTCCTCCGCCGAGGCCTCCCCCGTCTCCCAGGAACCCGCACAGCCCCGCTCCACCGACGCGCAGGCGTCGACCGACTCGCGGCCCATCAAATGGCGCGACCGCTCCACAGTCTCCGAACGGGACACCACCGCACAAGAAGGCGACACCGGCGCGGCGACCATGCCCGTCTCCCGCCCCGCCTCCGCCGTGTCCCGCAAGCTCGCCGAGGGGGAAGTCGACCCCGCCGCACCGACCGAACGCCTGCGCCTCGGCCCCGACGGCACCCTCCTGCGCTAACCGCACACCCCACGGGCCCACGCCACGGGCACGCAGACGCAACAAACCGGGGTCCGTCAGGTTGACACCCGACGGACCCCGACCTCGTCTGGCGAGCCGACCGACGGCTCACGCACCGCGGCTATCGCCTCAGCGCGGCTCCTCATCTGCCGACGAGAGGCGAGCCTCCAGAGCCGCCACACGCCCCTGCAGATCCTCGACCTGGAGGCGCAGGATCGCGGCCTCCTCGGTCAGACGGCGTCGATCTTCATCCGCGCGCGACAGATCCACCGAAAAACGCAGGGACAGCAGCAGCAGGACGACACCCGCCACGAAGAAGCCCAGGTTCAGCGGCACGACCACGCCCAGGTGGAAAGCGGTCCACTTCAAGATCGGCGGGAAGATAGACAGCAGCGCCGTGAAGAAAGCGATGCAGTACCACCACAGGCCGTAACGCTCCTTCAGGCCCGAATTACGCATCTTGACGAACACCATCACCAAGATGATGATCGCGAACACCAATCCCAGCAGGTAGGTGGGGCTCATGCGTTCTCCTCCCGCGTCTGGGCGACCTTCTCGCCGGGGCGCGACAGGGACACCGCGAGGGCCATCGTCGCGCGCACCAGGAAGAGCGCCGATTTGATCGGATTGTGCGACGGTTCGCCGCCCGCGCGCGGGTGCATCTGCACGCCCACCTCGCGCACCACCAGGTGCGAGCGGGCCGCGATGACGAGCGCGCCGATCGTGTCGCCCAGGTACTCCGCCGGGTAGTTGTGCGCGAACAGCGACAGCGCACGCGGGCCGTAGAGCTTGAACCCACTGGTCGTATCACTCAGACGCGTCTTACACACGCGCGAGAGGATGAACGAGAACAGGTTCATCGCCCACTTGCGCGGACCTCGCGCCCGGTAGTCGCCCTTGCCCGCAAAACGCGACCCGATCACCACGTCCGCGCCCTCGAGGGAGGCCTTCTCAATGAGAGTCTCGATCTCCGTCGGGTCGTGCTGGCCGTCCGCGTCGAGCTGGCAGGCGTAGTCGTACCCCATGCGCTGGGCGTACTGGAAGCCGGCGCGCATAGCGCCGCCAACCCCCAGGTTCAGGGGCAGGTCGAGCACGGCCACGCCCGCCGCGCGCGCAATGTCAGCCGTCGCGTCCGTGGACCCGTCGGATACGACCAGGATGTCCGCGAAGGACGGTTTCTCGACCTTCACGGACTCCAAGACCTCTGAGAGCACCTCCTCCTCGTTCCACGCGGGGATGACGATCAGGAGGCGCGAATCAGCACTCGGGCGCGACACTCAGCGATCCTCACGGTTGAGGAGCTCGAGCAGGTAGGCACCGTAGCCCGACTTGACCAGGGGCTCGGCGCGCTGGCGCAGGCCCTCGTCGTCGATGAAGCCCATGCGCCACGCGACCTCTTCGGGGGCGCCGATCTTCATGCCCTGGCGGGCCTCGACCGTGCGCACGAAGGCCGTGGCATCGGCGAGCGAGTCGAAGGTACCGGTGTCCAGCCACGCGGTGCCGCGCGGGAGGACCTCAACCTTGAGCTTGCCGGCCTCGAGGTAGGCGCGGTTGACGTCGGTGATCTCGTACTCGCCGCGCGCGCTGGGCTTGAGGTTGCGGGCGATGTCGACCACGTCGTTGTCGTAGAAGTACAGGCCGGGCACGGCGTAGTTGGACTTGGGCTTGTCCGGCTTCTCCTCGATCGACAGGGCGTTGAATTCATCGTCGAATTCCACGACACCGTACGCGCGCGGGTTGGAGACGTGGTAGGCGAACACGGCGCCGCCGTCGGGGTCGACGTGGCGACGCAGCTGCGCGCCCATGCCGGGGCCGTAGAAGATGTTGTCGCCCAGGACCAGGGCGGCGCTGTCGTTGCCGACGTGGTCCGCGCCGAGCACGAAGGCCTGAGCCAGGCCGTTGGGCTCGTGCTGGACGGCGTAGGAGATGTTGACGCCGAGCTGGCTGCCGTCACCGAGCAGGCGGTGGAAGGACGGCGCGTCGTGCGGCGTCGTGATCACCAGAACGTCGGAGATGCCGGCCAGCATCAGGGTCGACAGCGGGTAGTAGATCATCGGCTTGTCGTAGACAGGGACCAGCTGCTTCGATGTCCCCAGCGTGATCGGGTTCAGTCGGGTTCCCGACCCGCCTGCAAGGATGATGCCTTTCATGTTGCCTCCGCTTCCCGGCGCGTCCTCGTGTGGGTCGCGCATCAGTGACAATTATCCCTATCCGTGGCTATTTTTCCACAACTGAGGCCCCTTGCGCGCCCATGGGGCGGCGCACACCCCCAGCGCAGGGCAGATCGGATAGTATTTATGTGGAATGTTGCGTCCGCACACAACCAACGCACGTAAAGGAAGAACCATGGCGCCCACCGCTAAGCCCCTGGGGATTACGACCACTCCGATCCCCGGCTTCTTGCGCATTGATCTGACTGTTCACGGCGATAACCGAGGCTGGTTCAAGGAGAACTGGCAGCGCGAGAAGATGGTCGCGCTGGGCCTGCCGGATTTCGGCCCCGTGCAGAACAACATTTCTTTCAACGACGAGGTCGGGGTGACCCGAGGTATCCACGCGGAGCCGTGGGACAAGTTCGTCTCGGTCGCCACGGGCCGCGTCTTTGGCGCGTGGGTGGACCTGCGCGAGGGACCCTCGTTTGGAACCGTGTACACCACGATCATTGATCCGGGTGTCGCCGTCTTCGTCCCCAAGGGCGTGGGCAACTCCTACCAGACGCTGGAGCCGAACACGGCGTACACGTACCTGGTGAACGACCACTGGTCGCCCGACGCCCGTTACACGTTCCTCAACCTGGCGGACGAGACGGCCGCCGTGGATTGGCCGATCCCGCTCGAGCAGGCGATCTTGTCGGACAAGGACAAGGCTCACCCGCGAATGGCGGACGTGACGCCGTTCCCGGCCCCGGTCCCCGCCGGGCGCCGCGCCCTCGTGACGGGCGCGAATGGCCAGCTGGGACGCGAGCTGATGCGCGCCCTGCCCGAGGCGGGCTTCACGGTCACGGGCGTGGATCTGCCGGAGGTGTCGATCTCCGACGCCGAGGCGGTGGCGGCGCTGCCGTGGGATGACATCGATGTCGTGATCAACGCGGCCGCGTGGACGAACGTGGACGGCGCTGAGACTCCCGAGGGTCGGCGCGCGACCTGGCAGGCAAACTCGACGGGCCCGGCCGTTCTGGCCCGCGAGGCGACGGCTCACGGCGTCACGATGGTCCACATCTCCACGGAGTACGTTTTCGATGGCACGCAGGACGTGCACCTCGAGGACGAGGATCCCTCTCCCCTGGGCGCATACGGCCAGTCGAAGGCGGGTGGCGACGCGGCGGTGGCCTCGACGCCGAAGCACTACATCGTGCGCACCTCCTGGGTGGTGGGCGACGGCAAGAACTTCCTGAAGACCATGGCCTCCCTGGCCGATCAGGGCATCTCCCCCTCGGTGGTGTCCGACCAGGTGGGTCGCCTGACCTTCACGTCCGACCTGGCGCGCGGCATCATTCACCTGCTGACCACCGGTGCCGAGTTCGGCACGTACAACCTGTCGGGCGAGGGCCCGGTGATGAGCTGGGCGCAGGTCGCCAAGCGCGTATTCGAGCTGCGGGGACGCAACCCGGAGGATGTCACGCCCGTGACCACGGAGGAGTACTTCGCGGGCCGCGAGGTCGCTCCGCGCCCCCTGTCCTCGGTCCTGGATCTGACGAAGATCAAGGCCACCGGCTTCACGCCCGAGGACTCTTCGCAGCGCATCGACCCCTACGTCGCGTCCCTGCGCGGCTGACTTGTGTTGCAGTGAGGCCCCGGGCACCGACAGGTGCTCGGGGCCGTTGTTATCTCCGCGCTCACTGCGTGCGCGTGGGGCTACGGGGGCTGCCCGCATAGCCGGGGCTTCCCGCGCATACCCTAGGGGCGACGGTTGCACATGGGGGCGGCGTATCTAGATAGGTTACGAACATCCGGATAGGTAACGAACATCCGGATAGGTAACGAACATCCGGATAGGTAACGAACATCCGGATAGGTAACGAACATCTGGATAGGTTATTAACCTATCCGGATGCGCACAACCTATCCGGATGCGGGCAACCTATCCAGATGCGGGCAGCCCACCGCTGACGAGGGCGCGTGCCGCCGCTGTACGGCAGAACCTATCCGCGTAGGGGCAGCCCTCCGGCATCAGGTTTGTGGGGCAGCCGAGCGAGGACAGCCTATTCATTTGTGTACAACCCCTCCACGCGTGAGCCGTTGGCGACTGAATCGCTGAGGGCTCATACCCGTCACGATGGCACAACAACGATCGATGATGAGCGGTGTCCCTCGCAGCCATCGCGTCACGGGGATCGGGCTAGGCGATATCCGGGGAATAAAGCACGCCTACCTGCAGGCGCCCCACATAACGCTTTCCCTTCATCTCATCAACATCGTCTTGCTCGGGGTGTGGAACGGGAATCCGGACGCGAGAACTGTAGGGCGAGGACGCTTCAGGACAGACGAGTTCCCATTCACGGCTGGGGTCGACCTCCCAGGACCCCAGGATCACGTGACGGCTTCCCGTTAAAACGGCGACGAGCCGCCTAATCTTGGGGCGCTTGTCAGGCGCGACGTTCCAGGCCTGAGCGGCTCGCTCGATAAACACCTCGCCGGGATTGCCGCCGAATGCCGAGGCGCGCCCCTCGAGAGAATCCGGAGTGATGGGCACAATGATCGTCCCCTCCATATCATCCTGAAAGACCTCATCATCGCGCGTGAAAATCGCCGGCCCCAGGTGCTTGCTCGTCTTCGTCCCCGCAATGTTCGTGACCATCTTGTCATCCTCGTTGAACAGCTCGTCCTCGTCCTCAGCGTCATAGATCGGATCCAGCCCCATGAGAGAGGCGACGTGGATGGCGATAGCCTCGGCCTTGAGCGCGTCCTCGCGGCTCGAAAACGGCTCAAGGGTCTGGCGGATGAGTGTCCCTTCCGCATCGCGGAGCCTCTCGGCGTCGGGATTGTGTTGCTCAAACACGCGCCCCATGCGCTCACCGATCCCAATGTAGATGGGCCTGCGCTCCTCCTCGTCGCCGCGAGGCGCACCCTCATAGATGTACAACCAGGTTTCTGTGGCCATTGCACTCTCCTTGTCGATAGACACACGCTGTCTTTCTCATTCCAATCATAGGGCACATCGCTTGCCATGTTGCCCGAATGAAGCTATCCGCCCTAATTTGACAGATGCGACGTGCACCCCCGCGCAACCTCGACCAGAGCCCACGAACGCCGAGGCCGGGGCCAGCCGCGCTCAACTGCGCAACTGACCCCGGCCTCGTCACTGAAGAACTCTCAGAAGTACGTGTTCATCATGGACACCAGGTCGTCTCCGTACCCGCGGGCAGCCGCCCAGCCGGTGCGGTTCGGGTTCTCCTGGATACCCAGGTATTCGACGACGGGGGCGGCGCCCTTGCGCACGTAGGTGAAACGCGGGTCCACGACCGGATTCGCCAGGGACGCGGTCGTCACGTTCGGGTCCGCGTAGGCGCGCAGGTGCTGGACCTGGGCGCGGATGCCGGTACGAACGTCGGGGAAGGAGGCGCCCTGCGCGCCGCCGCCGACCGCGCCGATGCCGGAGAAGTTGAACTGGCTAACGCTCACGTCGCCGCCGAAGCCCAGCCAGCCCGTCTCCTTCATGGACTGGACGAAGACCAGCTCGGGGGAGACACCCTCGGCCACGGCCTCGTCGTAGACGATGCCCGCGAAGTCGCGGATCGTCGGCGCGCCGCCGGAAGCCAGGGCGGACGGGTACGTGCTACCCGCCGAGTTCCAGGCACTCACCATGTCGTCGATAACCTCCGAGCGCGAGGCCATGGGCGCAGTCATGATGAGGCGCTGACCGGCCGCGTTCGTCACGGAATCGGCCCGCGAGGCGGAACGGGAGGCGGCATCCGCTGCCGGTGCGCCAGCGCCGTCCGCGTAACCCAGCCACGCGCCGGAGGAGGCGAAGGAGGAGGCCCGACCCTCAACGGTCACGGTACCGGTGGCCATGGCTCCCGAGGAGGGGTCCAGCCAGTACCACGTGTTGCCATCGAGCAGCCAGCCCGTCATCATCGCGCCGGAAGAACGCATGTAGTACCAGACACCGCCGACCGTCACCCAGCCCTTCTTCATGGTGCCCTCGCCGTCCAGGTAGTACCAGGACCCGCGGTCGAGCAGCCATCCGGTGGCCATGACGCCGTTGGCGTGCATGTAGTACCACTCGTTGTCGTCCTCGGTCAGCTGCCAGCCGGTGAGCATGCGTGCGTCGTCATCGAAGAGGTACCAGTCGCCGCCGACCTTCGTCCAGCCCACGGCGGCCGCGCCGGAGGAGCCCAGCCAGTACCAGTCGTTGCGTTCCTTGAGCCAGCCGGTGGCCATGACGCCGTCGGAGCCGAGGTAGTACCAGGAGCGCCCGTCCTTGATCCAGCCGGTGGCCATGTCACCGTCGGGACGCAAGTAGTACCACTTGTCACCGTCCTTCTTCCAGCCCGTCACCATCGCGGTGGAGTCGTCGAAGAAGTAGCGGCGTCCGTTGATGGTGGACCAGCCGCGGATCGTGCGACCGTCGGATCCGGCCCAGTACCAGCGGCCGCCGGCGTTGAACCAGCCGGTCTTGGCGGCGCCGTCGCGCACGAAGCGCCAAGAGTCACCCGACTTCTCCCAGGCGCCCTTGCTCAGCCCGTAGGTCTGGGCGATGCCGGTCGCGTCGGCGACGCCGAGGGAGTGCACGAAGTTCGGGTCACGCAGGAGCTGCGCGTCCGACGTGGAGGTCACGAAGGCGTGCTCGACGATGATGCCGGGCATGTTTTCCTCGCGGGCCTGGCGGATGATCGCGTAGTAGTCGCCCGTGGAGCCGTCCGGGTAGTCGTAGTACGGGTTGTCGCGGGTCTTGATGCCGCGGTCGGCCAGGCCGAGGGAGGTCAGCTGGTCCTCGATGTTGGTGGAGAGCTTGCGGCCCTGCGTGTGGGTCGCGTAGTTGTACGAGGAGGAGTTGCCGTACCAAACCTCGGCTCCGCGCGCGATGGGCGAGCCGGAGTTGAAGTGGATCGACACGAGGGCGTCGGCATCGGCGGCTGCGGCCATCTGGACGCGGCTGGACAGGTCGTCGCTCAGGTTCTCCGAAGGCCTGGTGTCGCTCGTTCGGGTCATGACGACGGTGACGCCGTCGTAGGTCTCGAGCTCCTCTTTGAGGGCCAGGGAGACGGCGAGGGTCAGGTCTTTTTCTTGCAGGCCGTTGGCGACCGCGCCAGGGTCGGAACCCCCGTGCCCGGGGTCGATGGCGATGATGATGCCGGTGGCCGCCTGGGCGGGAGGCACGAGGGCCGCAACGGCGGCGCCGAGTGCCATGGTGAGCCCGGCTGCGAGTTTCCTCCACGGGGAGCGCATAGTCATCCTTCGAGTTGCTAATGTGACAACCGGGATTTTAGTTACTTATGTTGTAACTGTAAACATGAAAATAGTTACACGCGCAAACAGATATGAACCGAAACGATAATGTGGCGGATTCTGAGACGAGGCAGGGACAATCCCCGAACAGCAGAAACCCACGGCCCCACCCGCGATCGAAGCCTCTCAGAGCGCCGAACGAACCACCGCAGCCGCCGCGCGCGAGGAAGCCGAGACCGAGCGATGCTCGCGCACCCATGCCCGCACCCGTTCCTCCCCCACCCAGTTCAGCGTGCCCGACGCGACGGCGACCATGGCCTCGGCGACCTGATCGGCGTCGAGCCCACAGGCCGCCCCGAGCCCCGCCTCGCGCACGTCGCGCCCCGCCTGCCCCGGGCCGGCGTAGATGACGGGGGTCCCCTGCGCCAGGGAGGCCAGGATCTTCGTCGGGTAGGCGTAGTCGTAGCCGCCCGGACGCAAAGAAGCCAGCGTCGCGCTAGCTCGCGCCATCCAGCGGTCGGCCTCCTCGGCGCTGACGGCGGGGATCAGCTCGACTCCGGCCACGCGCCGCGCACGCTCGGCCAGATCCTCCCAGCCGCTCCCCTGCCCGACAAACACGAGGCGCGCATCCCCGAGCCGCTCACGAGCCCTCTCAAAAGCGTCGATGAAGACCTCGGGGGCCAGCCAGTGGGCGATCGTGCCCGCGTAGACGAAGACGGGCCCGCCGCAGGTGGGGAAACCCTCGGGGACGCCGGCGGCCACGGCCTCGGGCACGCGTACCCCGTTGGGGACGACGGCGACGTCGGCTGCGCCCAGGTCCCGCGCGC
>NZ_ALIY01000188.1:0-6651 GCF_000283035.1 Actinomyces sp. ICM58 | reverse complement strand
GCGTGTCGCGCCTCTAATGGTGCAATTCCCCCCGTTTGGTGGTGGTGTGGTCACGGTTCGAGGTGGTGTCGCGCCCAAAGTGCAGACCACCTCGGCGAAAAACGCCGACGATGGGCAGTCGTGGGCGAGGTCGTCTGCGTTGGCAGCACAACGACGCCTGGCCTCGCGCGTCGCTCGCACATTCACCCCTGAGATGTGAGCGCGAACCCGCTATTGCGTGCGCTAACCGGCTATATCGCACGTAAACCCGCTATTCCGTGTGAACTGCACCCCTGACGCTGAGTGTCCGCACCCGGCCAAGCGTTCGCCCGCACGTTCGCCCGCACGCCGGGCATGTGGGGGGTATTCATACCCCCACGATGAAATAACCGTCTTCAATGTTGATTTTCCCGCACCAGCAAGCCGAAAAGTCGCCACGAAGCCAACACGTTTTGTCCTTTAACCAAAAGAAAAAGCGCGACACCTCTGCGGTGTCACGCTGGCGGGGGTGGGGCGCGTGTCGTTCACGCGCCCCGCATAGGCTCAGGCGCGGGTGCGAGCGATCGACAGGATCGCGGGGGAGACGATGAGGGCGGTCAGGGCGACGACGACGGCGAGAACCACCGAAGCGACGGAGCCGACCTGGAGGGCGGCGGCCATGCCGAGGCCCGCGAGAACGACGATGAGGGCGATCAGGACGGAAGCCGAGGTGGTGGCCTGGGACATGGTGGGGGCGGTTTCGGCCTTGACGATGTTGTTCATGGGGTTCTCCTTATGAGTGTCTTCGCACGGATGCGCGAAGCGCGCCCCGCACGCCAGCGTGTTGTGTGGGCCAGTGGGCCCGCGTCGCCCGGGTGGGCGACCGTATCAAAAAACGGGGCCGACTTGTGGTCGCCCCCGTTGGTGCACCACCAATTCTACGGTGAAGTAACCGCGCGGTCTATACCGCGCAAGCCCTTGTAAGCGACTGCACAGGCATCGTAAAAACCTGTTAAAAGGCTGTTTTCTCAAGGAGAAAATGATGTGCGAGACGAGTGGACAATGTGCCACTTCATACAAGTGTGCCCGAGTGGATCATCCACCCGGGCACACAGTGTCACTCGGCTCGTGCCACATTCATGGCTTGGAGGCCCTTCGGCCCCTCGATCGCCTCATATTCGACCCTCTCGCCCTCCAGAAGAGTGCGGCGCCCAGATTGGCCGACGATGTTTGAATAGTGCACGAAGACGTCGCCGGACTCGTCATCAGGAGTAATGAATCCGAAGCCTTTGGCGTCGTTGAACCACTTGATGGTCCCGGTAGCCATGGGCCCTCCTTCGTGTTCGCCCCAACGCTGGGGCACCGGTCGGTCCCGCCTGCAGGGATCGACGCAATCCCGCTCGCGCGCCCGGCGTCTCTCACGTACCCGCGCGCAGCGTGTGGAATCACACTCTTAAGGTACCGCATATTGGTCCAAAATGTGTCTGACCTGCGAAAACGTGATGAAGTAGTTGTCGGTGTGGCGGCGCTACTTGTCTGCGCTCAGGCGAACCGGGACGATCGCCCGCACGTCCTCGCCCTCGAATGCCACGCTTCCGATCGCCACGTCGACCCCGAAGACGCGAGCGAGGGTGTCCGCGTTCATGACGGAGGAGGCGGGACCGACCACGGCCTCGTGCGTGGAAGAGAAGAGCGCGACCTGATCCGCGACGCGCAGGGCATGCGCCGGGTAGTGCGTGTTCATGATGACGGCGAGGCCCCGATCCCTCACGAGGCGCTCGAGGAGTCCCAGGACGATCAGCTGGTTGCGGAAGTCGAGGCCGGTCTCCGGCTCGTCGAGTACGAGGACGCGTGGGTCGGCAACCAGTGCCCGGGCGATGAGGATCATCTGGAACTGGCCGCCAGACATGGTCGCGCAGGGCATCTCGGCCAGGTGGGAGGCGCCCACCTCGTCGAGGACGTCGCGGGCCATGCGCTCCTCGCGGGCTCCCGGCTGTGCGAGGGTGCGCATGTGCGGGGCACGCCCGACCATCACCATCTCAAGGCCGGTGAGCGCCACGTTGGAGGCGTTGCGTGCCTGCGGAACGTAGGACAGGACGCGGCCCAGCGCCCGGGTCGACATCGACGAAATGGGGGTGCCGTCGATGAGCGTGCGGCCGCTGTCCCACTTCTGCAGGCCAATCATGGTGCGCAGCAGAGTCGTCTTTCCCGCGCCGTTGGGCCCCAGGATCGCCAGGAGCGAGCGCTCGGGCACCTCGAAGGACACGTTCGTCAGAATCGGGGAAGGTGCGCCCGGATAGGTGAAGGTCGCGTTTTCGACGCTGATCATCGCGCTCCCCCCGTCCGACGCAGCAGCGCGATAAAGAAGGGCGCGCCGATGATAGCCGTCAGGATCGAAATGGGGATCTCCGAGGCCGACAGGGAACGCGCGAGCGTATCAATGACGATCATGAGCGCCGACCCGAGCAGCAGCGACACGGGGATAACCGCTCGATTGTTCTGCCCGCACAGCATGCGCGCGCAGTGCGGCACGAGCAGGCCTACCCAGCCGACCTGGCCGCACATCGAAATGACCGAGGCCGTGATGACCGTCGAGGCGACGATGAGGACGGCTCGCATGAGGGAGACGTTGACGCCGGCTGAGCGGGCCTCGTCCTCTGAGAGGGAGAGGATATTGAGCTGCCAGCGCAGCGCCACGATGACGACGACGCCCGCGATAATGAAGGGCGCGCCCAGCGCGATCTGGTGGTAGGTGACCGCGGCGAGCGAGCCCATCAGCCAGTAGGTGATCTCGGGAAGCTGGCTTGTGGGGTCGGCCGTCAGTTTGAGGAGCGAGAGGACCGCGTTCGCCAGGGCGGAGACGATGACGCCGCCGAGCACGAGCGTGATGACGTTGAAAGAACCCGTGCGCGTGCGTGAAATCGCCGTCGTGAAAGCCATCGTCGCCAGGCCCGCGACGAGCGCCGCGGCCTGCACTCCGATCAGGTTCCAGTCCAGCAGCAGGGCGATGACCGCGCCGACGCACGTGCCCGCCGCGACGCCCAGGGTGTCAGGCGTGGCCAGGGGGTTGGAGAAGAGCGACTGGAACGAGGCGCCGGCAACCGACAGCCCCCCGCCGATCAGGATCGCCACGATGATGCGCGGTGCCCGCAAGTCAAACACGACGGAGTTGACGCGCGGGGGCACCGCCGCCCCTCCCCAGAACCTCGCGCGTAGCGCCGCGACCACGTCCTCCAGGGACACGGAGAAACGGCCGATCAGCATGGCTGCCGCCGCGCACACAACAATGAGGACGACCAGCGTGGGGACCACCCACACGCGCAGCCGCCCATTCCTGGTCAACACAGACGTCATGATGTCCTCTCCCCGACGCTTATCGGGCGTTCACGCACAAGGTGCCCCGGCCTCGTCGATAGGGAGACGAGGCCGGGGACAGATATCAGGACGCGGCGTCCGGGTTGACGATTCGGCGGGCCTGCTCGTCCGTGAGCGTGAAGTTGTACATCTTCTGGTAGTAGTCCTTCGTCATGGCTACGAGGTCAACGTCGGAGAACTGATCCGGGTACAGGGACGCGCCGAGCCAGTTGGCGACGATGGGAGCATCCGGGTTGGGGGTGAACCAGTTCCACATGCCCAGGCCGGTGGAGTAGACGCGTCCGGACTTCACGGCGCTGAGGGTCGAGAAGTCCACGCCCTGCACCGAGTTCGTCAGGACGGAGTTCGCCGTCATGTTCGACATGCCCTTGCCGGTGACGAGGAGGACCTGGGGATCCCACGTGAGAACCTGCTCGAAGGTGACGGGCGTGTGCGAGGTGTCCGTGTCGCGCGAGACGTTCGTGTAGTTCAGCGAGTCGGCCCATTCGTTGGTGAACCAGCCGTCCTTGCCGCCCGCGACCGCGAGCTGTCCGTCGGCCGCGCCCATGAGGACCATCGTCGAGACCTTCTGGTCCTCGGGGACCTTTGCGGTGCGGGCTCGGGCGTCGGCGACCAGGTCCTTGCCGAGCGCGATCTTGTCGGCCATGTGGCCGTCCTCGTTGAAGACGTCCTCGAGGAGCTCCATCCACTCCGTGTACGTCTCCGACGGGTTCCCCATTGTCGTGAAGCCGACGGCCGGGATGCCGGCCTTGCGGAACATTTCGCCGTGTTCCTTGTTGAAAGCGTTGTAGAAGACGACGTCGACGTTCAGGTTGAGCAGGGCTTCGGCGTTGAGTTCGCCCTTGTCGTAGTAGCTGGTGTCCACCTGCATCATCTCGGGTGCCATCTCGGCGGCGATCGTCTGGCTCATGGCCGTGACGCGGGCGGCGCTCATGCCCACCAGGTAGGGGGCCTTGCCGTCGAAGTAGGCCAGGTAGGTGGATTCGATCGGGATCTGGTCGATGGCGACGCGGGTGATCTTCTCGGGCAGGACGATCTCGTTGCCCGCGTGGTCGGTGATCGTGCGCGTCGACGAGGCCGAGGCCTCCTGGGTGGTCTGTTCCGACTGGGCGGTGGTGGAGCCGGAGCCGCCCGCGCAGGCGGTGAGGGCCAGGGTGGCGGTGGCCAAGATGGCGGTCAGGGTGGCGAGACGGGTCTTCATCGCGTCCTCTCATGTGTTGTGGATTATGAGGGGAATACTACACAAAATAAGGTGCCCCTCACAAGGGTAAGTGTGGGGATATGACGCGGTGTTTTTTCCTTGGTTTCTCGCGGGTGCTGTCGGTGCGCGAGACGCGGCCACGGCCTCGTCGATCGTCTTGCGGGGGAGAGGACGCAGATGTGCATGCCCCCGCGTAGCCTGACGGTGTCGGGCGAGGGGTCCGGCATGAGCGGAAGGAGTGGCAGATGGGTGACACGCTTGACCTGGAGCGAGCCCTCGTCATTGGGGTCGCTTCGAGTGCCCTGTTCGACCTGGCGGAGTCGGATGCGGTGTTCCGCGAGCAGGGGGAAGAGCGGTATCGGGAGTATCAGCGCGAGCACCTCGACGACGTGCTCGAACCGGGCGTCGCCTTCCCCTTCATCCGGCGCCTCCTGGCCCTGAACGACCTGTCGGATCGCGAGCGCCTGGTGGAGGTCATCATCCTCTCGCGCAACGACCCTGAGACGGGGATGCGTGTCATGCGTTCTGTCGCGCGTCACGGCCTGGACATCACGCGCGCGATCTTCATGCAGGGCCGCGCTCCGTATCGCTTCATGGAGCCGCTGCGCATGTCCCTGTTCCTCTCCGCGAACGAGGCCGACGTGCGTGAGGCGATCAGCCTGGGGTTCGCCGCGGGCCACGTCGTGGGGCGCGCCGTGCCGGACGACGGGGACGCCGACCTGCGCATCGCCTTCGACTTCGACGGCGTCCTGGCCGACGATTCGGCCGAACGCGTGTACCAGAGCGAGGGGCTGGACGGGTATCAGGAGAACGAGAGCGCCCTGGCCGAGGTCCCTCTCTCCCGTGGTCCGATGGCCGATTTCCTGGAGAAGATCAACCGGATTCAGCGGATCGAGGAGTCGAAAAGTGCGGGTGATCCGCGGGGTTATCGGCGTCGGGTGCATGTTGCCGTCGTGACCGCCCGGAGCGCCCCCGCTCACGAGCGTGCGATTAATTCGATCCGAGGATGGGGCCTGCGCGTCAACGACGCCTTCTTCCTGGGCGGCCTCCCAAAGGGCCCCATGCTGGAAGTGTTGCAGCCGCACATCTTCTTCGACGATCAGCGCCGACACGTGGACGGCGCCTCCTCCTCGACGCCGAGCGTCCACATTCCCTTCGGTGAACTTAACGGGCAGTAGCGCCCACAGCGTAAGCCGACCTGTATCGGCCCGGCGCTCGCAGATGTGGGCGGGGCCTGGAACACTAGACACCATGAGCTCACACGCGCGCGACGCCCGCCGCCTCACCCCCGTCGAGGTGGCGACCGCCGGTGCGCTCTCCGGCCTGGCCGTCACCTTCGGTCTCATCGCCGCCGTTACCCCCGTCTTCCAGCTCCTCTTCCAAGTCGCCACGGCCGTCCCCCTCGCCATGGCCTCCCTCAAGCTGCGCCCCCGCGCCTCCGTCGCCGCCTTCGCCTCCACCGTCCTGCTCGCCATCGCCGTCGGCGGATTCGCCACCGCCGGGCGCTCCTTCCAAGCAGCCCTCATCGGCCTCGTCATCGGACACCTCCACAAGAAACACGCCTCCTGGGCGGCCGTCAGCGCGGTCGCCGCCGGCCTCGGCGTCATCTGGGGGGTGGGCACGGGACTCGCCTTCTGGATCCTGGCTGACCTGCGCACCCTCGGGCTCGAAAGCATCCGCAAGAGCCTCGACGGGCTCCTCACCCTCATCGCGCACACCCCCCACACCGGAGGTCTCGTCGAGGCTGGCCATCAGCTCGGCCAATGGTTCGTCGACTGGTGGTGGGTGTGGATCCCCATCACCCGATTCGTCGGCGTCGCCTTCCTGGTCCTCGCCGCCCGATGGCTCCTCGGCGCGATCCTGCGCCGCATCACGCTCGACCCCGGGTGGGACCCGCTCCTGAACGCCCCCACAGCCGGCGCTGACAGCGACGACGAGGCCACGGCCTCGTCCCCCCTGCCCCTGACACTCACCGACGCTGCCTTCACCTACCCGGGCGCCGACCACCCCGCCCTGAGCGGCGTCACCCTCACCCTCGAGCGCCCCGAATACACCGTCGTCGTCGGACACAACGGGTCGGGCAAATCCACCCTCGCCCTCCTCCTCGCGGGCGCCAC